>CALRKC020000171.1:0-5832 GCA_943367895.1 Erythrobacter sanguineus
TATTTCTAACCTAATAGCCACTCCGATAATGAAAAAATTATATATAGTATTGATTTTAGTATTCGCTGCAAATACATTAATAGCGCAGAATAAGGATACGCAGAAAGCGGATAAATTATTCGCCCAACTCGAATACGTGGATGCTGTTAAGGAATACCTAAGCCTTGTTAATAAAGGCAAAGGCGACAATTACGTCTACAAACAATTGGCAGACGCCTACTACAATATGTTCAATACTGCCGAGGCTGCAAAATGGTACGCCAAGGTTGTTGCCGAGCCTCAGGACGCCGAGACATACTACAAATATGCCCAAATGCTCAAGGCCAATGGAAAATATGAAGAGTCTAACAAACAAATGAAAGTATTTGCTTCCAAAATGCCAAATGACCAGAGAGCAAAAACATTCATGGAAAACCCGGATTATCTTCCAAAACTCCTTGACAGACAAAAAGCTTTCAATGTAAAAACGACCGCAATCAATACCAACAAATCAGAATTCGGCGCAGTATTGGCAGGAGACAATAACGTCTACTTTACCAGTACACGCAATAAGTCTAAAAGAACTGACGGTTGGAACGATGAACCCTATCTTGATATTTATTATGTGTCCTATAACGCTGCCGACGGGACGTTTGGAAAAGTTGAAGAACTTACTGAACTAAACACAAAATGGCATGAAGGACCGGTTTCTATCACCGCAGATGGAAACACCATGTATTTCGCAAGAGACAGTCAGGCTGACAACAACTTTGTGAAGGATAAAAAGCTGAAAACAAAATTTGGTGTAGTTAACATTTACAAAGCCGTTAAACAGGATGGAAAATGGGGCAACCTAACATCGTTACCATTCAACAGCAAAGAGTACTCCACAAGCGGACCCTGCATCAGTAAAGATGGGAAAACGCTTTATTTTTCATCGGATATGCCGGGAACGTTAGGCCAATCTGATATCTGGAAAGTTTCAATTAATGGTGATAATAGCTACGGCACTCCTGAAAATCTTGGAAAGAAAATCAACACAGAAGGAAACGAGCAATTTCCATTCATCACCGATGATAACGTTCTTTATTTCTCTTCAAGTGGCAGACAGGGTTTAGGAGGATTGGATGTATTCTCCATCGACTTAAATAAAACAGGCGAAGATGGCTTGGCGAAAAATGTCGGCAAGCCGGTAAACACCGAAAAAGACGACTTCTCATTCAGTTTCAATACCGCTAAAAATATCGGCTTCTTTTCAAGTAACCGCAGCGGCACTGACGATATTTTCATCGCGGAGCCAGTTTGTAGCGTAGAAGCGACTACTATCGTTACAGACGCTAAAACCGGACAACCAATTGAAGGTGCACGTGTTGCCATCCTGGATAACAAGAAAAACATCATCGAAACCCGTAGCACAACAGCTAATGGTGAGGTAATGTACATGGTCGAATGTAATAAAGATTACAGCATACAGGCTTCCAAAGAGGGATATGACAGCGCTGTATTCCCAGTTGCCAAAAGCAAAGGAGGCAAAGTCAAAGTTGATGCACCGCTCAACCCGATTGATGTCATTGTGACCGAGACCGAAGTGATCCTGAGCGATATCAACTTCGAATACAACAAAGCCAATGTAACCCAACAAGGCGCGTTCGAACTCGACAAACTCGTACAGGTAATGAAGAGCAGCCCGGAAATGGTCATCTTCGTAAAATCACATACCGATAACAGAGGTAAAGATGCCTACAACATGGATCTGTCTGATCGCAGGGCCAAGGCTACCGTTCAATACGTTATTTCCAAAGGCATTGATGCAACAAGAATTTCGGGTAAAGGTTACGGTGAAAGTGAACCAAAAATCGATTGCAAGGAAAATTGTACTGAAGAACAACACGCTATCAACCGTCGAAGCGAATTCCTGATTGTAAAGAAATAATCGAAACATATATTGAAAAGAAAACCGGATCTAAAGTCCGGTTTTTTTATATCTCATTGGTAACCAAAAATTGATATCCTAATGTTTCTTCAATTTTATCGCTGCTTACTACCTTACCAAGGCCATCATCCCCGTCAATAAAACCCGGTTCATCAAGATGCATTTGTCGCGCTTTTGCCAAGTAATATTCCCTGCGTTCGGGATGAAACGGCGCAACCGCATTGAAAATCTCATTCTCGGACTTGTTTTCCAAAATCGCTAAAACTATTCCGATGCAATCTGAAAGGTGGATCAGGTTTATAGGCGCTGCCGGTCGCTCCAGCCCTACTCTGCCCGAAAGATGAAACACCGGATGCCGATCGCTTCCGACAAGCCCGCCAAAGCGCACGACTGTCGTTGAAAAACTTTCATTCTTCATCAACATCTGTTCTGATAACAGCAACTGCCTGCCGGCTTCTCCGTCAGGAACCGCTACCGAATCTTCTGTAACACGTAACTGGTTTTCTCCATAAACAGAAATTGAACTGACAAAAATCACGCGCCTGACACCCGACCGCTCTATATAAGGAATCAGGCATTCTATTTTGGAAACGAAACTTTCTGACGCATTATTCCGCAATTTCGGCGGAAAATCGATGATCAAACAATCGCACCCTTCAAGCAGCGATGTGATTTCCCCCTTTACCCCATCCGCTGCAACGCGAACAAGGAATGGATCAATACCCGCCTCCTTAAGGATGGCGATTTTATCTGCTGATGTAGTAGACCCTTTAACAAACCAGCCCAGCCCAACCAATGCTTCTGCCAGCGGCAATCCAAACCAACCGCAGCCCAGTATACTAATTTTCTGCATTACTCATAATATTTTCCGCTGGCGGTACGACTATAGCCGGACGTTTGGCGCTGGGTTTAATTCTGGTGCCAATGAGCACCGCATCATTCAAAACAAAAGGCGCAGGCATCATTGCCTCCGGCCGTTTTGCAATGCTAAACAACGGATTCTCCAACAGGTCAAAAGACGATTCCAGCAAATTCATATCAAAAATAACATCTCGATCCAACGCAAACTGCAACTGCAATGGCTCGTTGTTAACAACATAATACGATAACATTCGCGCACCATCGCGCTTGTACAGTGATCCCTTCTGATTTAAATGCGCTGTACCATTCACCTTTAGATTATAAAACCGCATTTTCTCACCCGCAAAAACATCGTAGCGATTCACTTTCCTGTTCGGCGTAATTTTAATATCAAGATACCGATAACTTCCGATGGCAGTGTCTTTTATAAAATCAATCTGTGGGCCCGCCAATCCCTTTAAAGGCGCATCCGCATACCAACTGAAATCAGACCTATACTTGCTGTACAATTGAAACTTATTCAATCCTGCGGCCTTCTTGGGATGCTCGCCGAGATATAATTTAGTCCATTCGTCTGGCTGATTGTCATAAGTAGCCCAAAATGCCTTACCTTTCTCAGAATCATAATAATAAACAAGGCTGTTTGGTTTCGCTTTCCCGTTTTCATATCCGGACTGCATATGCGCGTTGACCAAAAACCCAATCGAAGCAATTATAAAAAACGCAGCCCACCGTCCCTTACCAGCAAAGGTTCCAAAAACGGGAAGCAGCAGGCCAAACGTCAAAACAGCCAGTGCAGCCGCCGCAAACATCATCTTAAGCCCCAAACCAACGGGTAATGTGACCAGCAAAGGCACAATCAAAATCATCGCAGGAATGCCTAAAAGTATGTTCAGAAAAAGCGATGCCCTTTGTGTGATGATAAAATAGGCAAACCCAATAAGCGCCGCGAGCGTCGGTAAAATAAAGAAAGCCGCCCCCGGTAACAAAAAGGCGATCGCACCATTTATTAAAATCCACAAGAAAATAGGCGCTACGGCATAGTTCATCGTCTGCATTTCAGGAATACTCTTTCTGTAAAACAGCATCGCTATACCCATTGTCATTAAAATAAATGCCGCGATATAATCATGCCCATTGTAAGTAAAGCCCTGTTGAATATCAGCATACTGCGGATAAACGGCCAGCAAAGCCTTCCAACCCAAAAAAGCTACAACACCCGTGACCACCAGACAGCTCAGAAACAATAAGAACCCCTTTCCGATGTCTTTCCCATTCAAAACCCTTTTCCCAAAACCGATAAATACCAAACCACAAAAAAGCACGATGGCCAAAATAAACAACGGAACATTTAATGAAAAAGGATAATCAATAAAACCATATGGGACATTGAAATAAACAGCATCATCACTGCTGTCAAGATTATCCAGATCAGCATTCGCCAGATGTTTCATCAACGGCATCAGGTAAGAACCCTGATGGGCCAGGGAAGCAGGATTCAGGTGCTTTAAATCGTCCTGCTGCGTATGATAGTTAAAATGGTCATCAATAAAGGCAAAATTAAAACCCTGAATTTTACCATTCTCCCGAAATACTGTAAGATCAGTGTCATTCGGAAGCATTTTATAAATACTGTACATCAGCGAATTACACGTCGGAAATCCCACTTTCGACTCAGCGAAATGGCGAACCATAGCTGCATTTCCGTTGTTCACCTCCATCAGCATATACGACGGCCCAGAAGTTCCACGCGCTTCAAAATTGATCGCCACCCCAATACTTTTCGCCAACTGATGTTCTTTTACAAACAAGGCCGCACCGTTCAGTCCAAGCTCTTCTGCGTCGGTAAACAAAATGACAATATCATTTTTATGCGTTGCTTTACTGTGCAAAAATGCCCTTACCCCTTCGAGCACGGTGGCGACCCCGCTGGCATCATCGGCGGCGCCATGGGATTTGGAATGTGGTGCACTGTCATAATGCGAAAGCAATAACAAAGACTTTCCGCCGGAAGTGCCTTTTACCGTCGCAATGATGTTTCTGGATTTGGTCAGGTTTCCCCATTCCGTCAGACTGTATCCTTCCTGCGTTTCAGGCTCCAGTCCCAGGTTCCTAAGTTCCTGCATCAGGTACTCTGCAACGGAATTATGGTTTTCAGAACCGATATAATGTGGCTTCTGAGACATTTCAGCCACAATCTTCAAAGCGCGTTTCGCCGAAAAATCTGCCATTGGTAACGTTTCGTTCGATACCGATCGCGGCATCATCGCATAAAAAACAAATCCAATAATGACGGCTAAAAAAAAGACTGCGGGGAGGGAACCAAATTTTTTCTTCATGGGGACTAAGCTTAAATGTCTTTCCTCACGAGCACATAACGCCCGTTTTCAAGTGCAAGATAACCCTGATCATAGACAAAGTGGTAAGTGTTCCCGGTTTTTGTCTTCCGTATATTCGTAAAGAAATCAAAGTCAAAGCCTTTGTGCAACAGCTGCTCCCGATCGGTCTTTGCTGTTCCCTGCGTATTCAGTTCAGCTAAAATGCGGTAATTCCGTCTCAGGGTATTGTTCACGTTCCGCATAAAATTAGTGGTGTCTTTGTTGATTTTGTTATTGTAGGCATTTCGGCAACCGTCGCTGCAGAATTTTTTATCCTCGCGGCCTACTACTTTCTCGTGACATTCCGGACAATTTCTCATGGCAAGTACATTTTATGGTGGATTCTCCTGGAGCTTATCCCGCTGTCCGCTGTATCTTTTCCTGCCTAAAGAAGGCAGAAAAAGGATGCCGCTTCCATCGGGGCTATCATCGAAAACCCGTGATTAATGGCGTATAAAACTTTTAAAGTCAGCCAAATATAATAATAAAAATTCATTTGTAAACGCGTACAAACAACAGCAAACGAAAATAAACGCTTAACAACCGTATAAACTTCCCAAAATAAAAAACCTTTGCCAAACCGGGATTGACTGCAGCATTCCGGAATATCAATGATACAATAACTTAATTTGAAACGCCATGAACGCACTCAGAAACAAAGTACAATTAATCGGCCACACA
>CALRKC020000172.1:0-5814 GCA_943367895.1 Erythrobacter sanguineus
GGCTCATAACCAATATCCGACAACAGCCTGACGGTGTCTTTAAGCGAGAATTTGTCCGCGTTATAGTTGATTCTTACCCTTTTTTCATGGAAATTCACCTGTGATGATACAATTTCAGGATTTAATTTCCGAAGGTTTTCCAGAATCCAGATACAGGAGCTGCAGTGAATGTGGGGTACCTGTAAGGAAACAATCTGTGTATTGCCTTCATTGAATTCAAGCAGGCTTTCCAATATATTTTGATTGTCTAGGAAATCGTACTTTCGGTCATCATCAAGCGGTCTTGCTCCGGGTGCCCGATCGATGTCGTAGTAGGCAGAAAGTCCATTGCCGGAAAAAATCTCATACACGGTCCTGCATCCCCTGCAACAGAATGTCTTGTCCTCAAAATAAATAATGTCTGTCGGGGGCACATCCAGCCCACAGTGAAAACATTGATTCTTGCTCATAATTTGCTCATTTACCCGGGGCAAATTTCATGCGTTTTGTTATGCTTAAAAATGACGAGAATCATTTAATTGGATGAATGTGGATGACGGATATCATGTTTTACGGAACGTGCAAAGCATAGATTTGCCTCAATTTTAAAACCCTGAGTCATGAAAAAAATCTTGTTTCCAACCGACTTTTCCAAATCGGCGTTTAATGCTTTTGCCTATGCAATTCATCTCGCAAAACACATTCGCGCCGAAGTAATTACCCTGCACGTATACAATTTCCCCGAAGCCATCGTTACCGATGCCTATGAAAACGTACTTGAAAATTATGACATCACAACACTTGATAGTTTTGAGAATTACAGGAGCGAAGTGCCGAAACTCAGGGAAATAGCCGAAAAGAATCAGGGAGGTAAAGTGAAGTTATCGCACGTACTTGAGCGGGGAAATCCAGTTGATACCATATTGGAGGTCGCTGCGCAAAATCAGGTTGACTTTATCGTTATGGGTACCAATGGAGCTTCGGGACTTGTTGCGAGTTTATTCGGCACCGTAACCGAGAAAGTCATGAACCGGGCCGACTGTCAGGTGTTGGCCATTCCTGCGTCCTGTCAGTACACACCAATCTCCAAAATGCTGTTCCTGACGCAATTCGAACAGCGTCATAAAAATAACCTCCATAAGCTTATCGCTTTCGCCAATCTTTTTAATGCCCATATTGATGTGCTTTATGTGCCATCGCACCACACTGAGGAGGAAACGGAAATATTCAGGGAATGGCGGGCAGAATTTAAGCATGAAGATGTTTACTTCTATATCATCAGCAGCGCGACAACTGAAGAAACAATCATGGATTTTATGGAACTACACCGCACGAATCTGTTGGCTATGACCGTAAAGCGAAAAGGATTGTTTGAAAGGTTGCTGTATTATAGTGTTGCCCGTAAAATGGTATTCCACTCTGAAGTGCCCGTGCTTTCAGGCAGATACGAATAAAATCTCTTACCCTATGCAAAAATATGTTTCGGCTGCTGAAGCCATAGCCACGATCCAATCGAACTCAAGGATATACGTACAGGCAGCTGCAGCCACGCCGTCAGTTTTGACCCATGCGTTGGCGCAACGTTCAGGGCAGTTGCGAAATGTTGAGGTGTGCCACCTTCATACGGAAGGGGAGGCACCTTATGCCGATCCGGCATTGTCTGCGTCTTTTCATGTAAACTCCTTTTTTATCGGAAAGAATGTGCGGCATACGCTGTCAGCCGGTAATGGTTCCTATACGCCTGTCTTTCTAAGCGAACTTCCAAGATTGTTCAGGAAACAGGTCATTCAGCTTGACACGGTATTTGTACATGTTTCTCCGCCGGATCAGCATGGGTATTGTTCACTGGGGGTATCAGCGGAGGCCACTCCGGCAGCCATCGAAAATGCCGTAACTGTGATTGCGCAGGTGAATCCCCGGATGCCCAGGACATTTGGTGATACCACCATACACATATCGAAAATTGACTATCTGGTTGCGATGGACGCGCCATTATTTGGTAACGAAGTTAAACCGGTTACTGCCGACGAAAATAAGATAGGGCAGTACATCGCCTCGTTGATCGATGACCGGAGTACCTTACAGATGGGAATAGGATCGATTCCGAATGCGGCGCTGGCAAATCTCGGTAATCATAAGGATCTCGGGCTGCATACCGAAATGTTCTCTGACGGTGTTATTGAACTTATTGAGAAAGGCGTTATCAATTGTAAATACAAAGGCACCGTAAAAGGCCGCGCCCTCGCAACATTCCTGATTGGTTCGCAACGGCTGTATGATTTTGTAGACAACAATCCTTTCATTGAAATGCGGGAGTCTTCGTTTGTAAATGATACTGCGCTTATTCGCAGGAACCCGAAAATGGTAGCGATTAATTCTGCCATTGAAGTGGATCTTACCGGCCAGGTTTGTGCCGATTCGATTGGAAGTAAAATGTATTCCGGGGTAGGAGGGCAGATGGATTTTATCCGCGGTGCCTCGCTGAGTGAAGGCGGAAAGGCAATCATTGCATTGCCTTCGGTGACTAAAAAGGGAGAAAGCCGCATCGTTCCCTATCTCAAGCAGGGGGCAGGTGTGGTGACCACGCGTTCTCACGTACAATACATCATTACCGAGTATGGTATCGCGGATTTGTACGGGAAGACGCTCGAACAAAGGGCGAAAGCGCTTATTGAAATTGCCCATCCTGACCATCGGGAGAGCATTGAAAGGGACTATTTTGAAAAATGTCATCAATCAATGGCCTAAGCCAAACGTTCCCAATCATGATATAACTTGGTACGGATTACACCGGTTGTTAAAAAAACAGGTTAAGAAATCAGCATCAATTTCTTAACCTGACCGCGAACGGCGATATTATGCTTTGTTTGTAACAAATTCCGTTAAACTTTTGGCGGCATTCGTGAAATCGGATGGCACCATAATGACGGTGGTTGTGTTGTTGTCAATTCCAATTTCGGACAACATTTGCATGCGCCTTAGTTCGAGCGCGATACTGCTTTTTTCCATCTCGATTGCGCCCTGCGTTAATTTGATGGAAGCTTCGAGTTCGGCTTCGGCCTTAACAATCCTTGCCCTTTTCTCGCGGATAGCTTCCGCCTCACGGGCCATAGCGCGTTGCATGCCTTCGGGAATCTCCACATCTTTCATTTCGACCATTTCAATCTTGATTCCCCACGGTTCGGTGGCTGCATCAACAATTTTCTGCAGTGTGCCGTTAATCTGTTCCCTTTCGCGCAGCACTTCATCCAAGGAATGCTGCCCGATAATGTTGCGCAAAGCCGTAACGGAGAATTGATAGACCGCCTTATTATAGTCGGCAACCTTAATTACGGCATCTTCCGGATTGATAATCTTAAACCAAAGCACGGCGTTCACCTTGATGGTCACACTGTCTTTGGTTATGGTCTCCTGTTGTTCGAGATCAACGGTTTTGGTTCTGATATCTACTTTTTGCTGTCTTTCGATAAACGGAATCAGCCAGTACAATCCGGGGCCTTTAATACCCTGAAACCGACCCAGCCTGAACACAATGGACCGTTGGTATTCCTGTGCGATGCGAAATCCGGATAAAAGTAATGCAGAGGCAATTCCGATAATTATTAATGGTGTCATTATATTGAATTTAATTGGTTTATACTCTTGATAACTTGAAGTAAAAAGTGCTTCCAAGTCCCAGCTCGCTCTCCACGCCTATGGAACCATTTTGCGCCTCGATAAATTCCTTGCTGATGGCCAGGCCCAGGCCCGTTCCCGATTTATGGCTTCCCGGAACCTGAAAATATTTGTCAAAAACCTTCATCCTGTAGCGGCTGTCAATACCTTTTCCTTTGTCAGATACCTTAAATACAAGCTGGTTGTCGTCTTTTTTGACACTTACAATGATCTGACTGTTTTCGGAAGAGTAACGAATGGCGTTGGTCAGGAAATTAATGAGTACCCAGGATGTTTTTTCGCTGTCCGCTTTTACGTTTGGAAGGTCTTTCTCGGTATCAACGCTAATCTTAATCTGTTTCTGTTCGGCCTCTTTTTTTACCGCTTCCGTAGCATATTCGATTATTTTATACGGATTACTTTCCTCGAGACTCAACTGGATGTTACCGGTTTCAATCTGAGAGAGTTTGAGCAATTCGCCGGTAATCTTCAACAACCGCTGGCTGTCTTCCCTGATGCTTTCGATTAATTGTTGCTGCCCGTCATTGATTTGCCCGGTTTTGGTGTTTTCTAAAAGCTGAAGGCTTAACTTGATGGAAGAAATGGGCGTCTTGAGCTCGTGCGAAACGGTCGCGATGAAATTGGTCTTCGCAAAATCAAGCTCCTTGAAAATGGTGATGTTGCGTAAAATAATTACTTCCCCGATACTTATTGGCTGCTCTTCCCCGGTTGGTGTGATGGTAATATTAACCGTTTCCTTTTCGAAATAACTTTCTTTTCCATCCGAATAAATCTTCAGCGGATGGGGCTTTTCACTTTCGAGCTGATTGATGATCAGTGATTTCAGCAGATCATTGGTAACAGCCATAGATGTTGCCGATTTTCCGATGACATCTTCGGTTTTCAGCCCCATAATTTTTAACGCCTCATCATTCGCAAACAATATGAGGCCGTCGTTATCCAGCCCAAGAATCGGGTCGTGCATATTGTTGATTAAGGTTTCAAGGCGTTTCTTTTCAAAAGTAAGCTTGTACAGGTTGCTGTTATGGTATTCCTGCAATTTAAGCGCCATTGTATTGAAAGATCGGGCCAAATCCCCGAATTCGTTATGGTTCATAAAATTTACCCGTTCCGAATAGTTCTTATTGGCAATCTGCCTGATGCTTTCTGTAAGTTCCTTGATCGGGTTGGCAATATTGTTTGGTAGGTTGATCAGTAAGCTGAAGGCAATCAGGAAGCAGCATGTTCCCGTGACTGCAATCCAAAGGTTTCCGGTTTCGGCGGTGGTTTTTGCTATATCGCCTTTCTTTTTGATGGCAACCATATTGAGTTTCATGATTTCGAATATGTCCTGGCGGATTTTACTTTTCAGGCGCTCGTTATGCCTGTCTGTTTTCAGTGCGGCGAAACTAGCTTTGAGTGCATTCGTTACCGTATCTTCGCCAACTTCGGTAATATTGGAAACCTGTTTCATTAGGTTTGATTCAAAAAAGGCAACCGAATTTTCGTCGTTTTCAGCGATCTTATCCAGGGCCAGCAGCATGTTCCTTGAATATTCAAGTGTGTTGTAGTTGGCTTCCAGGATGCTTTCCGTGTCTTTTTTTATGGAAAAGATATAGAAGGCACTCACCAGCGACAACAGGAATATCATTACGAATAATAATCCGACGCTGAGGTTCAATTTGGTTTTAATTTTCATTGCTTAGGATAGTATTACAAGATCAATGTTCGATGACGAAAGGTTGTTCAGTAATTTATTGAAGATGTTGGTAGACAAAATTACTTTAAATAAGCTAAGATGCGGCTTTCCGATACATACTGTTGTAATTTGTTTTTCCCTCGTGATTTCAAGGATTCCCTCGGTAATGTGGTTTCGTTCAATTTTAATCACTTCCGCGCCAAGCTGTGCCGCGAGTTTGTAATTGTTAATCAGGTGCCGCTGTTTGTCCAACGGAATCTTATCGCTGCTTTCTTTCGGTGTTTCAACGTAAAGCACAAACCAGCTGCTGTTGTAGTAAGTGGCCAGCCGCGCCGCTTTCCGGATTACCATTTTAGCGGTTTTATCATTACTGCTGATACAGGCAAGTAATCGTTCATGCCGCAAGGCAATCTCGCGCGGAATTTCAGTTTCCACCTTGCGGACGACCTGGCTGGCCACCTCCCTTAGCGCGAGTTCACGTA
>CALRKC020000173.1:0-5784 GCA_943367895.1 Erythrobacter sanguineus
GAGTGCGCGGTCTTTCATTTCCTTTGGCGACTTATTACCATATAACTCCGGTTTGAAATCCTTCAGGTGTACCGAAACATTGGTTTTCCCATCTTCAAAAGAACTCCAGGCCTCCTTCTTTATCCAGGTTGAAAATATCGTAAATGTCGGTATGCTGATGGCCTTGGCCATATTTACCGCACCGCCTTCATTACCGATTAATGCTTTGCAATGACAGGTAATCGAAATGAATTCACGGATGCTTCCCGGTACGATATCAAGCCGGATTTTATGCTGTGTTTCCGGAAGACACAAGCCAAAGATTGCCTTGGCCTGCCCGATTTGCGAAGGCATGTAATTGAATAGCAATGTTGCACCCGTTTTTGCGACGATAAAGTCCAACAACCGTGCCATAAATGGAAAGGGATAGGTTTTGTTGTCCCCGCTGCCGAGCACGCCAATCATTATTAATTTATCCGACTTGTTAACGCCATGCTGTTCCAATATTTTCAAACCATTTTCGATTTCGGGAACAGTAAGCCATATTTTTGGTCTGATGTCCGCCTCTCCGGAAGGCTTCAGCAGGTTCAGCAGGTTGATGCGGTTTTCGAGGGCGGTACCGGCATTCGTTAATGGCATTGGAATTTCCTTTATCGTATCGGTATAAAGGAAGCGAGTGTATTTTTTGTAAAAGCCGAGTTTCAGCTTTGCGCCGGAAAATAATACGACAAGATTGCTCTCTGTTTTTCCGTACGCATCAATAATGACGTCATATTTTTTATTACGGATTTGTAACGCAAAACGCAATAAGGCAATTTTACTTTTGCGGTATTTGTCTTCAAACAGAACAACATTATCAATATTGGGATTGTTCAGGACCACGGCCTGCGTGAACGGGTAGATGAGGTAATCTATTTGAGAATCGGGAAATCTTGCTTTAAGGTTATTGCAAATGATACTGCTGGCGAGTACGTCGCCGATCATTTTTTGCTGGATTATCAGGAACTTTTTCAATTAACAATTAAAGATTTTGATGTGTTGATGAAATCAGGTTCTGGTGTGCGCTTTTAATTATTAATTGGCAATATTCATTTAAACCGCCACGTCGTATTCGCGCAAAGCATCGTTTAAGCTCGTCTTCAGATCAGTGGAAGGTTTTCTCTTTCCGATAATCAACGCGCAGGGCACCTGGTATTCGCCGGACGGAAACGTCTTGGTGTAACTGCCCGGAATCACTACGGATCTTGCAGGGACAACGCCTTTTCTTTCCACAGGGGTATCGCCTGTAACATCGATTATTTTCGTAGAGGCGGTCAGGCACACATTGGCGCCGAGTACGGCTTCGGTTTCAACGAGTACGCCTTCGACCACAATACATCTGGATCCTATAAATGCACCGTCTTCAATAATGACCGGGGCCGCCTGTAAAGGTTCCAGGACACCGCCAATTCCGACACCACCGCTTAAGTGCACATTTTTGCCTATCTGCGCGCAGCTGCCTACCGTTGCCCAGGTGTCCACCATTGTGCCTTCATCAACATAGGCGCCGATGTTGACATAACTTGGCATCAGGATAACGCCTTTGGAAATATAAGCACCGTGGCGCGCCACAGCATTCGGGACCACACGGATTCCTTTCTCTGCATAGTTTCTCTTCAATGGAATCTTATCGTGGTATTCAAAAATGCCGGCTTCGAGTGTTTCCATTTTTTGTATCGGGAAATACATCACCACGGCTTTCTTAACCCATTCATTAACCTGCCATCCCGCTGCTGTTGGTTCTGCAACCCGCAACGTCCCGGCGTCAAGCAGGTCGATAACCTCGCGTATCGCGTTAATGGTTTCAGGATTTTGGAGTTGGGAACGGTCGTTCCAAGCAGTTTCAATGGTGGTTTGTAGTGCAGTCATGTATTGTATTTTTAAGGAGTCAAATTTAAAGATTAAAGATTGAAAAATTTAAAGATTGGAAAATAATTGGTGATAATTGTATTGTTGCATTTCGAAGTTTGAACGCCCGGCTGCAACAGGGATGGAAGCGGCATCCTTTTTAGCGGCTCTCGATACATGCCTTGTCAGGCACACTCGAACTGACGCTAAAAAGATACAGCGTACAGCCCGGCCCGCAGGGGTTGCCATAAATAACCCATTAGCATCGAATCGATACATCAGTTTTAGTATTTAAATGCAAATTATCACTACTTTAGTATTATTAACCAACAACAAAGAATTGTTATTGATGAATTCATTACACTGTGCCAATTATTATATGTCAACAATGATGGCTGCAGGGTAATTGCAATAAATAACTTTCGGGATGTGAAATATAAAAAAACTGTTTTTATCCTAAACCGCCTTATTAGGATAACCCTAATTGTCTGCTGCGTTTTTGCTTTTTTAAGCTTGTTTGTGATCCCATTGCAATTTGCTTTAAACAAAACTGCTGAGTTTATGGTACATCAGGCGATTTATATACTTGTTGTTTATGGTGCATTTTATCTGACGCTATTCGGCTTTCTGCCTGCAGTCGGTTTATTCCTGCTTGGATATTTCCTAAACCGGAGATATGGTTTCGAAACAGTGAACCTGAAGCAGCATTTAAGATTGATTATCGGCAATGCGATTGTAGTTGTGCTGGCAATTTTAATTGGTGTTTTATGTTATATCATTAAACAAAACTGATGCGGAAAGTCATTTTCATATTATGCTTATTCCTGTCTGCTTCAGTTTTCGGACAGGTCGCCACCATAAAAGCAGCCAAAGTTTACCCTTATCCTGATCAATCAGGAGCATCATTGCGCTTCGAATTCAACGGAAAGGCTTTTGGTGAAAAGGATACGATTCTCCGGATCAAAGTCAATAAGAAAGGTTTTGATCAATGCCGTGTAATCATCAATAAGGATACTTTGCATTTCCTTACGAAATTCAGGGCAGGTGAGATATATGAGATTAAGCGGGGTTGTTGCTGTGCGGCATTTACAATGGAAGCGATGCATAATGCACGACGCGGTGTTGTAAGTTTTAAGAATAAGACAAAAAGACCTATCGGGCTCTGCGTGGCAGAAGCAAATGTAGATACAGTGAACATCAGCAAAACGGCTAAACTCTTCGCATACGAATCAGCCATGTGCTATTTTAAACCCTGCAGTATCCAGCTGACAGAAACGGAATATTTTTCAGAACGTTTTAATCATAAAAATGATAATCGGGATTATGAACAATTGTGGAAGGAACAGGAGCAATTTGTGTTAGGGTTGAACTGGTTTCATTTTCTGCATGGCGAAAAAATAGAGGTTTTATATGATGAAAGCCGGAAAAGGATGGTATTAAATTTCATAGGCTATTTGTCTGATGGAGAGTATAAAAAAATGCGTGAAAAATACTAAACAGGGTTAGGGTGATGGCTCTCCCTTTTTTATCTTAACTTGCATTTCAAACCTAAATCACAAAAGCTTTGAAACTGCCGGAACAGCAAATCCAGCCAAAAGTGTACAAAAACCAGCACCTCGAGGCATTACGCGGCATATTGGCCTTGATGGTGCTCATCAGCCACATCCACCTGATCCGCTTTTATTTCGGAATATCCAACACCTACAATAATCCGATAATTTACCACCTTGGAAGGATTGCAGTGAGCGGCTTCTTTGTACTCAGTGGCTACCTGATTACTTACAGCATATTGAAAAGGAGGGAAGCCGGAAACTGGAAAGTATCCGGGTTTTATGCCGCAAGGATTTTCCGTATCTGGCCGTTGTATTATACAGTCATTTTACTGGCGTTGTTAGTATTGCCGCATATCACTGCATTGCAGTTTACGCTGCCATCATCAGTTACTGATGTTCGCACTTCGACGGAGTATTATGGTTATTTTATTGGTTTCCTGCCGCAGGTCCCTTTGCTTGACCGTGCCGTATTGCCTTTTGCAGAACCGTCATGGTCTATTGGCGTAGAGGAAATATTTTACCTGATTATTCCATGGGTGGTTGTATTCTCAAAAGGAAAGCCGGGGAAATGGCTGCTGGCTTTTCTGCTGTCATTTCTGGCACTAAAATATATGGCGATGTATGCTGATTTTCCGGGCGGGCGGTTAGCGCTATTGGCGCAGTTTTACCGCTATGATGCGATTGTCTTAGGATGCCTTGCCGGCGTGCTGCATCATCGTAAAAGTAAATTGTTCCATAGAGTAGGGAACAAGCAGTTGGTTGCTGCAGGTGTTTTGATAATATTGTTATTTGCGAATCTCGAAAGAAGCAGCCGCGATTATTTCCCTTTCGCGATAGGTTTTGTAGTGATAATTGCCTGGCTTGTCAATCATAGACATGCATTTAAAAGTCCACAATGGCTTGTTTACCTGGGAACGATTTCGTACAGCCTTTACCTGACACACGAGATTGCCATAGTCTATCTTGTAAATCTAAAAATTGACCGGATTTCGATGCCATTGATGTACTTGTTATCCATCATCGGGGCGGTGGCGGTCGCGTCTGTTTTTTATTTTCTGATAGAAAGGCCGTTCATGCGATTAAGGCAAGCGCGTGAACAAACAACATCTTAATTATTTCCCCAGTAAAAAAAGTAAGGGCGTCGCAAAACGCTCACGCCAGGAGTTTTCAGAATGGTCTTCACCCGGATAAAATTTCGTGACCCAGTTTTTTGCCGAATATCCTTTGCCTTTCATGATCACGTCGGCCCTGGCCTGAAATGGCGGATACAAAGCATCAAGCGACTGGTCTCCATAGTCGAAGTAGATGCGGTGTGTTTTTGGGTCAGGCAGATGATTTTTAAGGTAATCCAGGAAAGCCGCCGGAATCGGGTTATTCTTTGTCTCAAACGTTCCAGGCCAATGGGTGGAAAGGCAGGCTGCCCCACCGAAAACATCAGGATATTCACAGAGGGCATACATGGAAATCAGTCCGCCCATACTCGAACCGGCAATGAATGTGTGTGTCGGATCCTTATAAACCGAATATTTGCTGTCGACAAATGGCTTCAGTTCCGTTACGATGAATTTCAGATAGGCATCAGCGCTGACGTGGCCTGAGAAAAGTTTGGTACCATTCCATTCAAGGGCATACAAAGAATCCTGTGTTTTCTGGGTCAGCGATTCAAAAGCTTTCTGTGGAAAATAATTACTAAAACGTTCCGAAGGGATATTTGAAATTCCGACGATGATGAATTTTTGTGTCTTGTTTTCCCGGATAAGTTTTCCGGAGGTGGAATCTGCGGCCCACGACTGCCTGTTCCATGTTGAGGCGGCATCATAAATCCCCTGGCCGTCATGCATATAAAGCACGCTGTATTTTTCTTTATCCGAATAACCTTCAGGAAGCCAGATACTGACATCACGCGCCGTTACGAATTCTGATTTAAATGCCCGAAAAACATCCAGTCTTCCTGTCGAAGCTTTTTGTGCACTAACGACAAAGGAAAGCAATAAAAGAGGCAGTAATGTTTTCATAGTCTTTTCCGATTTATCTTTTCAAAGCAAAATGCCCTTTTATAGTGCGACCGTCTTCGAGATTGAGGACGTACCAGTAGTCGTCGGACGGTAGTGGTTGTCCCTGGTAAGTACCATCCCAGCCTGCCGTATCGCGTGTGGCAATTTCCTTGATGAATTTACCGTATCGATCAAAAATAAGCACATTGGTTTCCTTGTTAAACACTACATCTACGCCTGCAATGCGCCAGAAATCGTGAAAACCATCACCGTTAGGGGTAAAATACCTTGGAATACCCAATACGGCTATCAGTTGCGAAATCGTACCGCAACCATTGGTATCTTTTACATATACTGTGTGGATTCCCATG
>CALRKC020000174.1:0-5778 GCA_943367895.1 Erythrobacter sanguineus
AACTTCGGGTATACAGCGACGGACTTAACAGAATCAAACTCCAGTCCTAATACCATTTACAATCCGTCGTTTGGTTTCGGGCCTAACTACACGTCAATTATATTTACAGGTTCAGAACGCAAATCATGGATAGCCGAACCACAAATCAACTGGAAGAAAAGTTTTGGGAAAAGCAAATTGGATGTATTGGTAGGCAGTACTTTTCAAAGCCAAAAAAGCAATATGCTTGTGCAATATGCTGAAGGGTTTAGCAGCGTAGCTTTAATTTACAACCTTGCATCGGCATCTGACGTATTTACTTTGGCAAGCAACGAAACGATGTATAAATACCAGGCATTTTTCGGGCGGGTGAATTATAACCTGCTGGACCGGTATATTTTTAACTTAACAGGACGCCGTGACGGTTCAAGCCGTTTTGGTCCGGGTAAACAATTTGCCAACTTTGGTGCGGTTGGTGCTGCGTGGCTGTTTAGTGAGGAACCTTTGTTGAAAGACAAAAGCATTTTAAGCTTTGGAAAGTTGAGGGCAAGTTATGGCATTACAGGCAATGACCAGATTGGAGACTACCAATACTTAAATACCTATTCTTCTACGGGATCGGATTATGATGGTATCGTGGGGCTATCGCCCACACAGTTGTTCAATCGCGACTTTGGTTGGGAAACGAATAAAAAGTTTGAGGTGGGCCTTGAAACCGGTTTCTTTAAAGACCGGATATTTTTGACTGCAGGTTATTACAGCAACCGATCATCGAACCAGTTGGTGGGAACGCCATTGCCGGGCACAACAGGATTTACATCAGTGCAAGCGAACCTTAATGCCACAGTTGAAAACAAAGGTGTTGAATTGAGTTTGCGGACCGCCAATGTGCAAGGGAAGGATTTTTCATGGAGTACGAACTTTAATATCACTTTTGCCAAAAATGAACTGTTGTCATTTCCTGACCTTGAAAGCTCAACGTATCAATATACCTACATTGTAGGACAGCCCTTGAATATTCAACGTTTGTTTCACTACACGGGAATCGATCCTGAAACAGGCGTTTATACCTTTGAGGATGTAAACGGCGACGGGCAATTGCGGTCTGCGGATGATAAAAAAGCGGTTGCGGATTTTAACCCGAAATATTACGGCGGTATACAGAACCAATTGAAATATAAAAGATGGCAACTTGACTTTTTGTTCCAGTTTGTGAAGCAGATCAATTACAACTCCACGTTGCTGACGACTGTTCCGGGAAACAGGAATAACCAACCTGCAGAAGTGATGAATCACTGGCAGGCACCCAGTGACAATGCCACGTATCAAATTTATACGAACGGCAATAACGACGCTGCTGTAGATGCTTTTTACCAATTTGTAGAAAGTGACGGTGCGGTGACGGATGCTTCGTATATCCGATTGAAAAACATTGCCTTGTCGTGGGATGTGCCCGAACAGTTTATCAAAAAGGTGCGGTGTAAATTATCATTGCAGGCACAGAACCTGCTGACCTTTACCAAATATAAAGGCACTGACCCTGAATTTACCGCTAGCGGTTACCTGCCACCATTGCGTGTATTTACTGCCGGATTACAAATCAGTTTTTAATTTAAAAGAAAGTATCATGAAGAATTATAACGAAACACTTTATCAATGGAGCCCTAAAAATGCGTTGCGCAGATTGTTATTCTCTGCAGTTTACGTAACCCTAATGGGCGGGATCTTTTTTGCCTGTGACAACTTTGTTGACGTGGACAAACCCGCATCGCAGCTTGCGGCAGAAGCGGTATACGAAAACAAGGCTACCGCAACGGCGGCAATGACCGATATTTATGCGAAGATTCGCGATCGCGGATTGCTGACCGGCTATTCAAGCGGTTTATCACACGCATTAGGATTATACACCGATGAAATGGACTTATATGAAATGTCAGAGGCGAGCAATGTGATGTATTATAACAATACGCTGCAACCGACCGCAAATGCTATTAAAGAATTGTGGAACAACAGTTACAACCAGATTTACAGTGCTAATGCCGTGATTGAGGGCGTCACGAATTCAAAAACATTAGCTACTGCGGATAGGGATGAATTGAAAGGTGAAGCACTATTTGTAAGGGCGTTGATTCATTTTTACCTGACGAATGTTTACGGCAGTGTTCCCTATGTCACCACTACCGACTATAAAGCGAATACTACTGTTGGCAAGCTAAGCACTGCTGAAGTGTATGCTAAAGCTAAAGAGGACTTGCTACTAGCAACTGAATTGCTTCCGTCAGAAAGTTTATCTGCTAACCGGACGCGGCCAACAAAGTATGCTGCGAGGGCATTAATAGCAAGAGTGAATTTGTATGCAGGAAATTGGGATGAAGCCGGAAACGATGCTTCGGCGGTATTAAATGAAACAGAAATGTTTGTTTTGGAAAATGACCTTGACACTACCTTCCTGAAAGAAAGCATGGGAACGATATGGAGCCTTGCCGCTAATAGCGGGCTAACATTAGAAGCGACTACTTTTGTTTTTACATCAGGGCCACCGCCTTTGGCAGCATTGAGCCAGAACCTGATGGCGGCTTTTGAAGTGGGTGATGAACGTAAAAGCCACTGGACTAATGCCGTAACGGATGGCACTACAACGTGGTATCACGCGAATAAATATAAGGATGCTAATGGTACGGGTACTGAAAATTCAATAGTATTCAGAGTGGCAGAAATGTACCTCATCAGGGCAGAGTCGCGCGCTCATTCGGGTGACCTGATCGGAGCAAAGGAAGATTTGAATAAAATCAGGAATAATGCCGGTCTTGGCAATACCACCGCACTTTCACAGGATGAAATATTGCAAGCTATTTTGAAAGAAAGGCGTGTTGAACTTTTTACAGAATTCGGACACCGTTTCTTTGACCTTAAAAGATTTAACCAAATCAATCCGGTCCTTTCTGCGGTAAAAAGCGGTTGGGAAAGTACTGACGCATTGTTTCCTTTACCGGAATCTGAACTGTTGGTAAACCCGAATGTCGGACCACAGAATCCAGGCTATTAATTACTATGAAAATAAACAGCCAAATATACAGGCCCCACGCGCTGGGGCTTGTATTGCAGCTGCTACTTGTTAATTTGGTTTTAGTTTCCTGCCCGGTTTTCGGGCAGGTGAAACCAACCAAACTGCTGACAGCAGCGGATTATCACTTATGGAGCACATTAGACAGGCTGAAAGTAAGTGATGATGGGAAGTGGGTTTCTTTTGGACTGGCTTATGAATCGGGTGCTGATACCTTATTTGTTAAGAAAACTTTGAGCGGAAAAACTTTTACTTTCCCCAATGGTTCAAGGGAAAGCTTTAACGGGCAGCATTTCTCCTTTATAGACTCGTTGAGCAATTTGATTGTTCATGACCTCAATGGCAGTTACAACTTTACTGTTCCGGGAGCAGTTGACTACAGTTATTCCAAAGAGGGAAAAATCATTTCGGTAATGCGAAAGGGCGATGATCATCGACACATTTTGGAAATCAGGAATAATGTAGGGAAACTACTTGAGACTGTCGTTGATGTTGAGAAGTATGTATGCAGTCCTGTAGGAAATCAGATTGCCTATACCACCTATATAAACGGTATCAGTGGAATTGGTATACTACGCTTTGGGAATCAAATCGAAGATTTAAAAATAACGAGTACAACCGAAGGGAAAATTGTGAATCCGGTATGGCAGGGAAATGGTGCTTCGTTGGCGTTTGTTAATCAAGGTGAAAAGTCGGTGGTGCATCTGTATCGGCTGAAAACAAATAAGCTGTATTCTTTTGTGCCGTCCTTGCGAAATGATTGGCCAAAAGATTTTGATGTTACTGCTTTTCAACGTGAGTTCCTGTCGGTTTCTGACGATGGCAAGCGAGTGTGTTTTCTTATGGAGAAACGGCGGCAAGAAATTGAAGTAGATGCGGATGGTCCTCAAGTTTGGAAATCGGATGATGCCCATCTTTATCCTGCAAAACCGTTTCATCTGGAAACCAGAATTGGTGTGTGGACGCCTGATAATAATTCGTTTTGCGCCATTGGCGAAAAGTATGAAGAGGTGGTGTTAATGGCAGGCAATGGGCGTTATGCAATTACCGCAGATTATTTGCCATACTTGCCAAGCGTGAAGTTTGATAGTGATGCGGATTACTATATTACAGATTGCGATACCGGTATTAAAACGTTACTTCTTAAAAAATATGTCGGAGAGTCTGAAAAAATGACGGCATCGCCAGGCGGCAAGTACCTCACTTATTTTAGGGATGGTGATTGGTGGATTTACAACCTTGGAACGCAGCAACACTTAAATGTTACGCGAGGGTCGGAAAGCTCATTTGCAGACAAAGACATTTATGGAAACCCCGTGGCCCCACCTTTTGGCGCAGTTCACTGGTCACCGGGCGACAAGAGTATTTTAGTTTATGACAAAAATGATATTTGGGAAATCAGTTGCGATGGAAAAACTAATAGGCGATTGACAACAGGGAAAGAAAAGGGTTTGGTAACGCGGTTCTTGCCTTTGAAGCATAACGTAAATGAATCTGCTTATTTTATCCGAAAAGCGGAAGTAATTGATTTAAGAAAATCAGTCACGTTGGAAGCGATCAGCGAGGATTACAGCACTTGCGGTTATTTTGCTTTGAGTCCGAATACTAAGGAAAGCAAAATCACTTTACAACAAAAGTCATTGAAGCAGTTTACAAAAGCTAAGAATAAAGATGTGTACGTTTATCTATCGCAGGATTCGGATCTGCCTCCTGCTGTAATTTATCATGAAGCTCATATGCACAAAATCGTCTATCAGAGTAATCAACACTATTTAAAATATGGCAGCAGTAAATCGGAACTGATTGAATACACCGGCTACTCTGGTGAAAAGTTGAAAGGTGTACTGTTTTTTCCTTTCAACTACAATCCGGACACTAAATATCCGATGGTCATCTATATTTATCAAATGCTCACCATGTACCAGCACCATTATCAAAACCCAAGCCTCTATGATTCTGAAGGATTCAACATCACTAATTATACAAGCAAGGGATATTTTGTATTATACCCTGACATCAGTTATGAATTAGGAAAGCCTGGTATATCAGCAACGCATTGTGTTATTGAAGTAACAAAGGCGGCGACTTTCCGCGCCAATATTGATGAAAATAAGATCGGCTTAATTGGACATTCTTATGGCGGATTTGAAACTGACTTCATCATAACGCAGACAGATTTGTTTAAAGCCGCTGTTGCTGGTTCGGGAACTTCTGATTTACAGCAATCGTATTTGTCGCTATCTAAGAATTATGAGCGGCCGAAGTTTTGGTATTATGAATATTACCAGGGTCGGATGGGTAAATCGCTGTTTGAGGATTGGGACAATTATCGAGATAATTCACCCGTATATCATGCAGCGAACGTTAACACGCCGGTGCTGTTATGGACCGGTGCTGATGACAATCAGGTTTCATCATCACAAACAATGACGTTTTACATGGCACTGCGGCGACTGAATAAAACCTGTACCATGTTGATTTATCCGAAAGAAGGGCATGCTTTGAAAAAAGAATCAAATCAAATCGACTTATCAAATAGGATTAGGAATTGGTTTGATCATTACCTGAAAGGGCTTCCACTTCCATCAGATAATAATTAAATAATAAAGCAGCCTCTGTGTACAGGCTGCTTTACATTTTAGCTGAACGGTACTAATTTGGAATTTTGTACAATTCAACGGTACAGTTGGTAGCAGAAGGGCTTGTTTTTCCCCATGCCTGGAAAGTACCGGATT
>CALRKC020000175.1:0-5760 GCA_943367895.1 Erythrobacter sanguineus
AAAAGCAATAAGCTGATCGCCAGCGGTACTTAGGTTAAGGCCTGATATCGTATTGCCTCCTAAAACCTGCGTTACAACCCCATTTGCGACCCCATTTACAGTAGCAGTAAAGGCCGTTATATATACTTCAGCTCCGACATTTAAATCAGAACCTGAAACCCATTTAATGGTACCCTCAGATGTGCCGGATGCCTGCCAGCTTGAAGTGAAATAGCCGCGATCCGTAAAGTAAATAATCGTACCGGACGAAATATTCGTTAGCAGCACAAAAGAGAACCGATCGGCTGCGCTTGCATTATTTGTTCCGAAGGTTGAATCATAACCGGTGAATAATAGATCTCCGGCGGCAAGTGTCGTTTGCGCTGTTACTTTGCTGCCCGCAAAGAAAAACAATACCACAATGAAGGGTAAATGCAACCATTTTTTTAAGTCTAATTTTCTCATTTTAAATATATTTGGTGTTTATTATATAGTAAGTTACACAAGTCAAATTTGCTAAGTAATTTCGGAGGCTTTGTTTTTAATACAGTCTTGTTAAATCACTATAAACCCTAATTTAACCGCTTGTTTTATCAATAGTGCGGTATTATTGGTTTTGAATTTGGCCAATAAATTAGTCCGATGGCTGTCCACCGTTGTAGGGCTAATGAAAAGTTCCTTAGCTATTTCTGTATTTGACTTACCACTTGCGATGAGTTGCAAAACTTCTCGTTCTCTTCGGGTCAATACTATTTCTGTTGCTGTTTTGAAGGTGTTTAGAATGCTTTTTGCTTCCTCCGAAATGTACGTTTTATGCGACAAAACTGTGTTTAGGGCTTTTAACAGTTCGTCCTTTGTAGTGTTTTTTAGCAAATACCCTTTTGCGCCACTATCCAGCATTGCCTGGATATAACTGGGCGTATTAAATGTGCTTAAACCAATAATGATAATAGATGGAAATTTCAGTAAAATCTCCCTGCACAAATCAATGCCGCTACAATCCGGTAGGTTGATGTCCATAAATATGATATCAGGTTTTTCTGTTTTAAGCAGTTGATTTGTTTGCTGTCCATTTAAAGCAATCCCTATAATTTCAAACGAATTATCGGTTTCGATAAGCGCTTTTAAGCCCTCGATAACCAATGGATGATCATCAACAATTATAATTTTCGTCATATTGGAAGCTCAATATTTATGGTTGTTCCCAGATGGTTCGATGTAATTTGCATTGTGCCTTCCAATACAGAAACCCTATTTCTGACATTTGAAATTCCAATTCCATTTGTTGTATTGTTTGTATCAAAACCTTTTCCATCATCTTCAATAGTAATCTGTAATGTTTTGCTTTGCGCAGCTAATTGAACAATCAAATTTTTTGCCTCGGCGTGCTTCACCGCATTGTGAACCAATTCCTGAATAATTCTGTAAACAGTTACGGAATACGTGAAGTCTTTGTGGTAGTCAACCATATTTATTGGGCTAAAAGCTACCTTTAACGTATTTGAATTGTTAATATAAGAACAATAATCGCGTGCGGCAGTTTCTAAGCCAAACTTTATCAGATTTTCCGGAATCATATTGTGTGCGATGTTTCGCAGATCCCTGATTCCCTGATCCAAAATATCGATTGTTTTTTCGAACGACTGCGCCTCATTGGCTTCCATTATAAAACTATTTTTCATACCGTGTAACGACTGTTTAACACCTGACAATAGACCCCCCAAACCATCGTGAAGGTCTTTTGCAATTCGGGTTCGTTCATCTTCCTGGGTTTTTATGATTGATTTTGATGCTACGATCTGTTGGATTTGAGTCTCTATTTTTTGTTTTTTCTCTCTGTTCTTGTATACAAACCAGCCTAGGACGACCAAGGCAACGATCCCAAATGACAGAAAAAAGATGATCATTTCTTTGCGTTCCAACGCGGCTTTCTGCAATTTGAGCTCGGCATTCTTTTTCTCAACCTTAAATTTTGTATTTAAGATATTGATGTTTTGCTGGGTTTCTTCTCCCCTGAAAACGTTATCAATGGAATCATAAACGGTGTAATGGTCTTCGGCTTTGCTGTAGTTTCCCAACCGGGTTTCAATTTCATACAGCAAATAATATAATTGCATTACATTTTCGGGATTGTCTTTTTCTTTGGTGGAATTTTTTAAAGCAATTTCAGCGTATGATTTCGCTTTGTCAACTTGATTGTTAAATAAATAAGCTCTGCCTAATAGGCGATCACTCTTTATCCATTCAGAAACAAATTCTGGGTTAGCTTTACTGATATTATGAAAAATTTTTGCCGTTTCCAGCATTTTCGGGTAGTTCCGTTTAATATTCCATAAATCGGTTATATTTTCCAGAACGTATAATTGTTGAATTACGTTTTGATTTTTGTAGGCTAATTCCAGAGCCCGGCTATAGTGATAATCGGCACTATCCAATGCTTTATCATTTGTAAAACCCAAACCCAAATTGATATGTGCTTCAGCCAGAAATCTTTTTTTGGGATGCTTATTGGCATAATACAGTGATTTTTGGCTGTATGCTATCATTTTTTTGTAATCATGAATGGCATAACTGTTAGCACTTAAATTTACATACAAAATTGCGAGCCTATAAGGGTCTGGCTTGAGCTTTTCTTCGATATGTAGTGCTTTTAAAAGAGCAAATCGTGTTGAATCAGGATAGCCTTTTATCGTGTAGGCGTATGCTAAATTGGAATACGATTGGGCTTGTTTATCGAATTTTAACTTCCTGGCATTTTCAACGCCTTTCTTCGCAAAGTAAACACAGCTGTCCGGCTCATTTTGATAGGAGTAAAATTTTGCCATCAACTGATAGTACCTGCCTTCTCCATTGGGATGGTTCAATTTTTTACTTAGAGAAAATGATTTTTGAAGGTATTGTTTGAAATTTTTTGGATCATCAATATACGTTTCCGCTACATCCAAAAGCAAATATACTTTGGCGGTATCCTGTTTTGCTTTGGCAAGTTCCTGTAACAAAACTTTACGGTCTTTTTGACCATAGGCTAAAATGGAACACAAAAAACACAGTAACAGTAATTTGACAGATAGCTTCATAAGATTGCAAAATTAAGACTCCAAATATTTGCAAACAATGGTGTGATTCCACCATTTTTGTAAAAATTTATTTGCAAATAAAAGACAAAACGAGGTCAAAAAATAGTGTGTTTCCACTATTTTTTGACCTCGTTTTGTCGTCTACATTTGCCAAAAATAATATAAATATCAACTTAAAATCCGTCTACCACCTAAAATAAGGATAATCGCTCCTTTTGAAAGGACACTTGTTGAAAGAGTAACTAAGTTAATGACAAACATCAAAAAAATTAACTTTTATATCGTTAAAGGCGAAATGAAAGATCAGAGAGGCTACTTTAATAACGATCCTATTTCTTGTGTATCAATAACAAATAAATCTATAAGTATGAAATTAAAATTATTTAAAAAAATAATGTTCTTGATAATATTTGTATGCTTTAGTTTCCAGTTTAGTGCAAATGCCCAACAATGCAGTGGTGAATACACCATCTCTATTGACCCCTGTGGTTATTGGGATGAATCAACTTTTATAATTAAAAACGAATCAGGAACAACCGTTTTTCAAGCGAATGCTACAACGGGAACATTCACTTACGTTGCAGATGGCTTAGGAAATAATGTTGGCCCGTTTACAGTTTTTATAAGCACTATTGGGAACTATAATGACAATTGCGCTTCCTGGTCTGTTGCGGGATCAGAAGGTGAAATTCTTTCGGGACAAATTGGCGGAGGACAAACATATACGTCAACGCCATTTTGTGCTGGCTCATCAGCAACTATTTCTGCTGTTTTATCTGGTAGTACTACCATTTGTGCTGGAAACTCAGCTAATTTAAATATCGCAATAACCGGCGGAATAAGCCCATATGAAGTAGTTTATAGCGATGGAATTTCAAATTTCTCTGTTGCGTCTTATATTTCAGAAGCAAACATTTCTATAACTCCAACAGATACAAAAACGTACTCAATTATTTCGGTAACTGACGCTTCTGGTGCTTTAGGGGCTGTAAATATTGGTACTCCTACGATTACAGTAATACCAACTCCAACAAGTTTTACTTTTGGGGGCATTAATTATGAGGTTACCTCTCCAACCACTGTTGCGGTGGGCTATAATCCAGTTGCAAACGGTGATGTTGTTATTCCGGCAACTGTTAATGATGCCTGTAGTAGTTATACCGTGACAAGCATCAATTATGCAGCTTTTCAAGGCAATACCGGTTTAACGTCGATAACGATTCCAGACACGATAACCAGTATTGAAAGTGACACTTTTAAAGAATGTACCAGCTTAATAGCTGTTAACATTTCAAACTCGGTAACCAGTATTGGCAGCTTTGTATTCATTGGGTGCACCCAGTTGTACTCCGTTACGATTGGAAATGCTGTCACTAGTATTGGTTTCGGTGCGTTTGCTAATTGTTACGCATTGACTTCTATTACTATTCCTGGTTCAGTGACCAGTATTGGAGACATTGCATTTTATGACTGTTTCTCATTAACTTCAGTTACGGTAAGTTGGACAACCCCATTACCAATCAATGCCAATGTTTTTAGCGGTGTAAACCTAGCCAGCGCAACGCTTAATGTACCTTCAGCTACCGAAACAACTTATGATGCCACTGCGGTATGGACAGATTTTGGAAACATTACATCCGGATGTACGCTAACAGATAACATTACAACTATTTCGACTTGTGGCAGTTATACCTGGGCAAATACGGGTCAAACCTATACATCTTCCGGGGTTTATATCGGCACGACAACCAATTGCATAGTCGAAAAGTTAGATTTAACGATTACAACGACGCCAACAATCTTTGGTTTTGATGGTATTTATTATGAGGTTACCTCGCCAACAACTATTGGTGTTTTTGACGGTTCAGGTGCAAGCGGTGATGTTATCATTCCTGCAACTGTAAATACTGCCTGTGATAGTTTTTCAGTAACGGGCATTAATTATGCTGCTTTTCAAGGCAATACAGGTTTAACATCTATTACAATTCCAGATACGGTAACAAGTATTGATACTGATGCTTTTAAAGAATGTACCAGCTTAATAGCTGTTAACATTTCAGACTCCGTAAACAGTATTGGCAGCTTTGCATTTATTGGGTGCACCCAGTTGTACTCCGTTACGATTGGAAATGCTGTCACTAGTATTGGTTTCGGTGCGTTTGCCAATTGTTACGCATTGACTTCTCTTACTATTCCCGATTCAGTGACCAGTATTGGAGACATTGCATTTTATGACTGTTTCTCATTAAATTCGGTTACGGTAAGTTGGACAACGCCATTACCAATTAATGCTAATGTATTTGGCGGTGTAAACCTAGCCAGCTCGACGCTTCATGTACCTACAGCTACCGAAACAACTTATGATGCGACTGCGGTATGGACAGATTTTGGAGCTATTACATCCGGATGTACGCCAACAGATAACATTACAACCGCATCAGCTTGCGATAGTTACACTTGGGCAAATGATGGTCAAACCTACACCGTTTCCGGGATTTACACGGGCACAACTACGAATTGTGTAACAGAAAAATTAGACTTAACGATCAACCGCACCATTTGGGATGGATCATCCTGGAGCAATGGTTTACCTGACAGCAACAAAGGTGTCTCAATTTCGGGCGACTATGCCGAAGCCACTGATTTAACAGCATGCAGTTTAGAGGTTTCAGGAAATGCAATAGTAACCATTCCTTCGGGTTTT
>CALRKC020000176.1:0-5745 GCA_943367895.1 Erythrobacter sanguineus
AAACCTACCAGTCCTGGAATGGTATTGATGCGGAAACACTCCGCAGTAACCGCACTTTCAATTCCGCAGGGATATTTACCGATGAACTGGGTCAGGTACGCTTTTATGACAATGAAACGGACAATTATTTTCAGGATCACTATCAGTTGCACTGGAACGAAAGGCTGTCCGATCACTGGAAATTAAACACGGCCTTACATTATACCAAAGGGAAAGGCTACTACGAAAATTATAAGGAAGATGCCGATTTCGGGGAGTATGGATTGATTCCTGTCGGAACCGAAGTATCGACAGATTTGGTGCGCCAAAAGTGGCTTGACAATGATTTTTATGGCATGACCTTTTCCGGAAATTATATTTCGGAAAAGCTGGAAGTGATTATCGGCGGTGGCTGGAACCGTTATGAAGGGGATCATTTCGGAAAAGTCATCTGGGCGCGTTTTGCCTCCCAAAGTGAACTCGGGGATCGTTATTATGACGATTATGCCATAAAAACAGATGCCAATATTTTTGCAAAAGCGAATTATAAACTGTCAACAAAATGGAGTCTCTTTGGGGATCTTCAATACCGCAATGTGAATTACAAAGCCAATGGCGTTCAGGCAGATTTTGTTGACGACAATTTTGATTTTATTAATCCCAAGGCGGGAATTACTTATGACATGGACAAATCCAATGCGTTTTATTTCTCTTATGCCAAAGCACAGCGTGAACCAAACCGTACTGATTATGAAAGCGGCAACGCGCGTCCGGAAAAGCTTAATGATTTTGAGCTGGGCTGGAGGAATGTTTCGGACAAGCTAAAGATCAACGCCAATATTTATTACATGGCCTATAAGGACCAGCTCATTCTCACCGGAAATCTTGATGATGTCGGTAATCCAATCCGCTCAAACAGTGAGGAAAGCTATAGGTTGGGGTTTGAAGCGGATGTGACTTATGCACTTTCAAAACAATTTATCATACGCCCGAATGTCACTTTGAGCATGAACAAAAATGTGGATTTGCAAGTGGAAGGCGAAAATTTCGGGACCCGCGATATTGCATATTCACCATCGGTTATCGCAGGAAATATTTTGGTTTTCAGGCCAAATGAGCATTTTCAGGCGTCATGGCTTTCCAAATTTGTCGGAGAGCAATTCATGAATAACATCGAATTGCCGGCAGCGACACTTCCGGATTACTTTGTAAATGATTTAAACGTATCGTATGAGTTTAAGCCCAAAACCATTTTTAAAACAATAACCATCAACGGACTGGTCAATAATGTTTTTGACAGGCAGTATGTGTCAAACGGGTATATGTATGATGTTTATCCTTATTATTATCCACAGGCAGGAATTAATTTCCTTGTCGGACTCACTTTAAAGTTTTAGAAATAAAATAATTTCAATAAAAAAAAACCGGCCTCAAAGCCGGTTTTTCTATTTATCATTGATGTAGAACGATTAAAAATATGTATATAATCCGATCGCGCAGCAGTCTTATAATCTCACAGCGCAGCGATCCTAATTATAGATACGGATTTGGTTGTTGCCCAGTACAGCAACCCGATAAGGCTTCATCGGATAATCACCCTGTGGGCCGTCGCCGGAAAAAATACTGTATTCGTAGTTTTCACAGGAGCAAACTGCATTAACGCCGTCAATATCCATCATGGAACAGGACGAAGGTGTCTGGTTTGGGCAATGGGCATCCCAGGCACGGTAATCGGTATCCGAAATTTTCATGGCTATAATCGTGATCCCGCTGCCGTTATCGGGTATGATAATTGGATTAACAGGCGAATTCAGTCCGCTGTAAGTAGGGAGATTGGTATTGATGTCAATAGAAAAAGAGTAGTTTGGGAGATACGGATTATTATATCGCGTGCTGCTTTCTGAACAGGCAGTCAGCGTAAACACTAAGGCAGTAAAAACGGTTAATATGCGTTTCATCTTAAAAAAATCAGCTTATAGTTGTTAGGACAAATTTAATTTAATTAACTTTGGATTCTCCATGATTAACATATTATTATGGAGCGAACTGAAAAATACTATCTTTGTCAAAAGAAATCCCGTTGCAGATGGGATTTTTTCTATTTTATATAAACGATGAAATTATGAGTAACGTATCATACTATACAGCAGAAGGATTGAAAAAACTGAAGGATGAACTGGAGCAGTTAAAGAGCGTCGAGCGTCCAAAAGCCTCACAGGCCATTGCTGAAGCACGCGATAAAGGAGACCTTTCCGAGAACGCAGAATATGACGCCGCAAAAGAAGCGCAGGGATTATTGGAAATGCGTATTTCCAAAATGGAAGACCTGTATGCAAATGCCCGTCTGATTGACGAGTCGCAGCTTGATGTGTCAAAAGTGCTGGTTTTGTCAAATGTCAAAATCAAGAACCAGGCCAATGGCATGGAACTGAAATACACCCTTGTTGCTGAAAGTGAAGCCGATCTTAAGGCAGGGAAAATCTCGGTAACGTCTCCAATCGGAAAAGGACTGCTCGGAAAATCCGTAGGCGAGGTGGCCGAAATCACCGTGCCAAATGGTATCCTGAAATTTGAAGTGCTGGAAGTGTCCAGGGATTAAATTTAAATAAAGCGTATGCCAAGTGTTTTTACCAGAATAATCAACGGCGAACTTCCTGCTTATAAAATTGCCGAAGACGATAACTACCTTGCCATTCTTGATGTGAATCCAAATGCCAAAGGCCATACGCTTTGCATTCCAAAAAAGGAGATCGATAAGATTTTCGATATGGACGAAGCGTTATACCTTGGATTGATGGCGTTTTCGAGAAAAATCGCCATCGCTTTGGAGAAAACCATTCCGTGTGAGCGCATTGGTGTAGCTGTAATCGGACTGGAGGTGCCGCACGTTCATGTGCATTTGATTCCTTTGAATGAAATGGCTGAAATGCGTTTTCAGGAAAAGGTAACGCTTGAAAAAGAAGCGTTTGAAGCTTTGGTTGGAGCAATTAAGGCGAACTTGTAGTTTAAAGCGCCGTTTGATTAAAGATAAATTCAAATTATCAACCTTTCGGTTGATTGTGTATGATGAGCCATCGGTGTAATATTGCACCGAAATAATTCATCAATCATTAATCACAATCAACATGAAAAAACAAATCATGATTTTAGGAGCGGCAGCTTTATTGCTTGCCTCCTGTTCGAGCGATGACAACGGCTCATCTTCAATTGACCAGTCATTATTGCAAAAAAAATGGTATTACGTTTCTTATGACGTAGCCGGACAAAACTATCCTTACGACGATCACGAGGCCTGCGGAAAAGATTACATCGAGCTTAAAGCGGGTGGCGTCGTACGCGATGTGGACGTTTTCGAATGTGAAGAAGTAGTCGACCAGTATTCGTATACTGTAGACGGAGACAAGATTACCCTGTCATCCGAAGGCGTAACCACTACCGGCAAAGTACTCAAGCTTACTGCCACGACCTTACAGGTTCAGGCGTCTTACGACTTTGATGGCGACGGTGATGCTGAAATTGTAAAGGAAAACTTTACAAGTACGCCGTAAAGAAGACCCAATTTGGTTCAGGGTACAGGGGTACGAGGTTTAGGGTTTTTAGTATACCCTGTACCTTGAACCCTGTACCTGTTTTATTTTCCGGGCTTCCTGAAACTCACCATAATCGTCGTTCCTTTTCCAATCTCAGAATGCAGCACCCTGATTTTGCCATCGTGGTATTCCTCCACAATTCTTTTGGTAAGGGAAAGCCCAAGGCCCCAACCACGCTTTTTTGTCGTAAACCCCGGTTCAAAAACCCGGCGAAACTGTTTCTTCGGGATCCCTTTTCCGGTATCCGATATATAAATCCTGACAAAACGGTCACCGTCGATAATCGCAATGTCAAGGTTGCCCTTTCCACGCATCGCATCGATGGCATTCTTCACCAGATTTTCAATAGTCCAGCTGTGCAGTACAGGATTGATCATGACTATAACGGGGTAATGTGGTGCTGTAAATGTAAATTCAATCTGATTCGAAAACCTTGATTTAAGGTACTGCACAGAAGCTTCCGTTTCGCTGATAACATCTTTCTCCTCCAATATTGGCTCCGAACCGATTTTCGAAAAACGATCCGCAATAGACTGCAGCCGCACTACATCTTTCTCTATTTCCTTTACGGTCGTTTCATCCACGTTATCCGCTTTCATAATCTCAAGCCAGCCGAGCAAAGAAGACAAAGGTGTGCCAATCTGGTGCGCGGTCTCCTTCGCCATACCGGCCCAAAGCTTGTTTTGGGTCGCCATTTTAGTACTTCGGTAGAAATTGTAAACCACAGTGCCAAACAAAAAAATGATGAGTAAAAGCGCTACCGGATAATACTTGAGCTTGTTCAGTAAAGAAGAGTCCCCATAATACAAATACTGCGTTTTGTCCTTCGATATTTTTGTAATAATGGGATCATTAAGCGATTTTAACGTGTTAATGTAATTATTGAGCTTGTTCTTGTCTTTCAAAATGGCCTCGTCAATACCGTTGGTGTTTACGATGGTATTGTTCAGGGCCAGAATGATGGGAATGCTTGGCGGGTGCTGCGCGAGTGCAAAAGGCAGTTCAAGATCGGCATTAACATCATTAACGTCAATCGAATTGATCTTTTGCTGCGCCAATGCCCAGTTTTCCAGTTTGATGCGTTCCTCGTTCTTGAAAATCTGGAAAAGTGCGTAAGTGTTCCACAAAATAAACAGTACAATAATAAAAGAAGCGGCAATAATAGCCCAACGTGTAGCATTCCTTCTTTCTGAAAATTCCATGGATTCAATTTGTGCGATAAATATAACGATTTTTATTTTTTGGAGCTGATCCCGCTTTTCGCTGCAATCTTTTTATTCTTAAAGAAAGAATAAAAAGGATTTCCACTACAATCGGGGCTAGGGTTTCGTCCAACATTTGCGTATTTTTGCCAAAACAAATTTCCTCATGCTAAGCTTCGAAACCAAAGACCTTTCACCATTGAAATTGCAAGGGTACCTGCAAAGTGCCGTTGGTCCACGGCCAATCGCGTTTGCCAGTACAATCGATATAAACGGTACGCCCAACCTGTCGCCGTTCAGCTTTTTTAATGTGTTCAGTTCCAATCCGCCCATATTGATTTTTTCGCCGGCCAGACGCGTGCGCGACAATACCGTCAAACACACTTTACTGAATGTGCAGGCCACAAAAGAAGTCGTTATCAACATCGTTAATTTTGATATGGTCCATCAGGCGTCACTGTCCAGTACCGAGTATCCGGACGGCGTCAACGAATTTCTTAAGGCCGGACTGACACAGCTCCCGTCGGATCTCGTAAAGCCTTATCGCGTCGGCGAAAGCCCGGTGCAATTTGAATGTAAGGTAAATCAGGTTGTCGCTTTGGGAGACAGCGGCGGAGCAGGGAATCTCGTCATCTGTGAAGTGTTGAAAATTCATCTGGATGAGTCCATTCTTGATGAAAACGGAGCCATAGACCAGCATAAGATTGATCTCGTATCGAGGCTAGGCGGGAATTGGTATTCCCGCGCCAATGCAGGGCTTTTTGAAGTGCCTAAGCCGCTGACGACCTTAGGTATAGGTGTTGACAGCATTCCAGATTTTATTAAAGAAAGTGATGTTTTCAATGGGAATGATCTGGGTAAATTAGGAAACACAGAATCGTTGCCTACTACCGAAGAAATTAATATATTTGTAAAAGCGAACATAGCTGTCAAGGGTGTGCTGAGTGCCGATGATGAGAAAAAAATACATCTCA
>CALRKC020000177.1:0-5713 GCA_943367895.1 Erythrobacter sanguineus
ATTTCTTATCGATTGTAGTGACGTGCTTCTTGGTAAACTTTGGGTCGATTTTCTCTCCTTTTATTTTTTTTATGATGTGAGGGGTGTAATAATATCCCTGATTCGCTACCGCCGCAATCATATTGGCAAGCTGTATCGGAGTTGCTTCCACCTCACCCTGTCCGATGGCATTAGAAACAATCGCTGTCGCCCGCCAGCCGCCATTGGGGTACATCTTTTTATAGGTTTTTGAAGTAGGGACGCGTCCGCGCTTGCCGGTTGGGAGGTCATAGCCCATGAAATCACCCAGTCCGAAGCTTCGCACATGCTTGCTCCAGATATCAACGGCCGCCGCAGGCTTTACGTATTTGTTGATTGTCCGCAGGTATACATTTCCGAAATAGGCGTTGCAGGAGTTGTAAATTCCGTTGTGTAACTGATGGGGTCCAAAACCATGACATTTCATAAAACGCCCTCTCGCATAGCTGAATCCATGATGGCACATAAACGTTGTCTGCTCATCAATAATGCCTTCCTGAAGCCCGACAAGCCCTGTCATGATCTTGAATGGCGACCCGGGTGCGTATTGTGCCAACAGGCCACGGTCAAAAAGTGGTTTGGCAATAGAATCGCGCCACAGCATCGTATAATTTTTGGATCGCTGCCTTCCTACCAATAATGCGGGATCATAAGAAGGTGCGGTAACCAATGCAAGTATTTCGCCGGTTTTGGGTTCGATGGCAACAATACCGCCTCTTTTGTTCAGCATCAGTTCTTCCCCGTATTGCTGCAGCACGATATCAATACTCAGCGTAATGTCTTCCCCGCGTACCGAAATCGTATCAAAACGGCCTTCTTTATATGGACCGATGTCTTTATTGAATTTATTCATCTGGCGGTATTTCACGCCTTTTACGCCCCTGAGTATTCTTTCGTAGCTTTCTTCGACCCCCTGAACCCCAATCAGGTCTCCTGAATTATAATAAGGATTCTTGTCAATCGTTTTTTGGTTTACCTGTGCTATCGAGCCAAAGACATTTGCAGCCACATGCACCTGATAATCACGCAGGGAACGTTTTACAATCTCAAAACCGCGGAATTTTCGCTGCTTTTCCTGAAACGCCGCATATTCCTTCTTGTTAAGCTGCGGCAGGAATACTGAGGGCAGCATGGGGCTGTAGTTTTTTGCTTTTTCGAGTATCCTGATGAAATCTTCTTTGGTAATGTTAAGGAGGCTGCAAAATTCCGTCGTGTCAATGTCCTTGACATTCCTTGGTGTCACCATGATGTCGTATGAAGGCTGGTTGGCAACGAGTAATTTCCCGTTTCTGTCGTAAATATAGCCGCGTTCCGGATAGTCGAACTTCTTTTTAATGGCGATATTCTCAGATTTCAGCTTCAGACTTTCATCGATGATTTGAAGGTAAAATAAGCGGACAAGAATTATGATTCCTGCGACAATAATAACGGTAGGGAGCAGTACTTTTCTCATCGTTTACTGGGTTTAAAAATATAAATGATGATGATGCAAAGCAGGATGGTGAAAATACTGCTGAATATCGTACGCAATACAATATCAAAAAAGAAACTGAAACGGAATGTTTCGAGGATGAACAGGATTACATGATGCAATAACACGCAAATAGCGATGAACGAAAAGCGTTCCGGTGTCAGGCGGTCATTAATCCTTATGGTTTGGTATTCATAACTGACTCCAAACGAGAACTTGAAAAACGCAGGCCTTAAATAAGCAAGCGTAATGCACGCAGTAGTATGCACGCCACCAGAATTCAGGAAACTGTCCAATAATATTCCCAACAGGAAAGCGGACAAAAGTAACCCGTAGCGGTTTCCGTTTACGGGATATAATATTAAAAATAAGAGGTATGGATAAGGGGCGATATATCCTAAGAAGTGCATGTTGTTGAAAATAAGCACCTGTGCCGCAAGCAGCAAAACGAAACGGGCAATATTTAATAATACGGCAGCACTCATTTACTTTGTCGGCTGTTTTACGGTTTCGGCTTCCAGTTTTTGAATCTCTTCGGCATCCTGCATCTTAATGATGTAGACATGACCAAGGTTTGTCATGTCGTTGAACAGCTTTACATCAAGTGTATAATAGTTGGTATCGGGTTCGGTGTAAAGTTTATAAATGGTTCCAATCCCAATGTTTTCAGGAAAAATCTTTGAATAAGCGCCGGTAACGATGGTATCGCCCGTTCGGATTGCGGCCAGTCTCGGAACGTCCGTCAGTTGCACATAGCCAGTACTTTTGCCATTCCAGGATAAGGTGCCAAAATGATTGGATTTTTTGATTTTGGCACTGATTTTCGAGTTCAGGTTCAGGATACTCTGCACGGTTGCGTAATTGGCAGAGGTTTTTTCAACCAAACCGACTATTCCTAAATCATTGATTACACCCATATCCACATTAACGCCATCCTTGCTGCCGGAATTTATCGTCAGATAATTTTCGGGCATGGTAAACGAGTTGTGGATGACTTTGGAGACCGCCACGATATTTACTTTTTTTACACCACGAATGGTATCCGGCAGCATCACTTTCGTGGTATCCTCTCTGTTAAAAAGCAGGCTTTTCAGTCGTGCGTTTTCTATAGCGAGTTCTTCATTTCGGGTTTTGAGATTGAAATATTCACTGATGGCGTTCATACGCTCATAGACACCGCCGGTAAGGAAATTGGCGGAGCTGATTACTTTGCTTTTATGGAATGAATGGGATTGGATTGTCAGCGTCAGCGAAATTCCCAAAAGCAGCAAAAACAGCAACTTATGGCTGTTTTTAAATATAAAATTAAATATTTGCTGCATTTTTTATCGGTTAAAATAAGCGCTGTATGAAAAATCCCAAACCCCAATAAATCTAATAAAAATTAGCTTTATAAATGGGATTTGGGATTTAGTTTATTAACTATTTAATTAAGATACTTCTGAACTTCGCTATATTTTTTAAAGCGATACCTGTACCACGTACAACGGCCCTTAATGGATCTTCTGCAATGTAAACCGGGAGGTCGGTTTTTTGTGAAATTCTTTTGTCAAGACCCCTTAACATAGAACCGCCACCGGCAAGGTAAATTCCCGTGTTGTATATGTCTGCTGCCAATTCAGGAGGTGTCTGTGACAATGTTTCCATTACTGCGTCTTCAATACGCTGTATGGATTTGTCAAGTGCTTTCGCAATCTCACGATAGGAAACTTCTACCTGCTTTGGCTTTCCGGTCAGTAAATCCCTTCCCTGTACAGACATGTCATCCGGCGGACTTTCAAGGTCTTCAATGGCAGCTCCGATTTCAATCTTAATTTTCTCGGCCGTACTTTCACCCACAAACAAATTGTGCTGTGTACGCATGTAGTAAATGATGTCGTTTGTAAACACGTCACCGGCAATTTTTACGGATTTGTCACAAACGATTCCGGCCAGGGCGATCACCGCAATTTCAGTGGTACCGCCGCCGATGTCGACGATCATATTGCCTTTCGGCTGCATAATGTCAACACCAATACCGATTGCAGCGGCCATAGGTTCGTGGATCAGGTAAACTTCTTTTCCGTTCACCCTTTCGCAGGATTCCTTTACGGCACGCATTTCCACCTCGGTAATTCCTGAAGGAATGCAGACCACCATGCGCAGGGCAGGGGTGAACATTCTTTTCTTGAGCGCAGGAATGCTGTTGATGAACATTTTAATCATCTGCTCCGATGCTTCGAAATCAGCGATTACACCGTCTTTCAATGGCCTGATGGTCTTGATGTTTTCATGTGTCTTACCCTGCATGAGGTTGGCTTCCTTGCCAACGTGCGTGATTTTCCCTGAAACCCTATCGCGGGCAACAATGGAAGGACTGTCGATCACAACTTTGTCGTTGTGAATAATCAGCGTATTGGCTGTTCCGAGATCTATCGCGATGTCCTCGGTCATGAAATCAAAAAATCCCATAGGTCTTTTATGAATTAAAGAAGGTTATAATTTTTAAGTGCACAAAGTTACATAAATTAATGTTTGAAATGACGGGTTCCGGTAAATACCATCGTAACTTTATTTTCATTGCAGTAATTGATACTGAGTTCGTCTTTTATCGAGCCACCCGGCTGAATTACAGCGGTTATTCCTGCGTTATGGGCAATCTCCACACAATCCGGAAACGGGAAAAAAGCATCGCTTGCCATCACAGCATTTTTTAAATCAAAGCCAAACACATTTGCTTTTTCGATTGCCTGTTTCAGAGCGTCAACTCGGGAGGTCTGTCCTGTTCCTGAGGCAATCAATGTATTGTTTTTTGCTAAAACGATAGTGTTGGATTTGGTGTTTTTACAGATTTTGGAAGCGAAAATCAAATCCTCAATCTGCGCTGCCGTCGGTGCTGTTTCTGTAACGGTTTTAAGGTGCTCTTTATTGTCCGTGATATTATTGCGGTCCTGCACCAATACACCATTTAGCGCTGTGCGTAGCTGCTGCTGCGGCAATTCGACCTCATTCAATATTAAAATAATCCTGTTTTTCTTTTCGGATAAGATTGAAACGGCTTCGTCATCATATGCTGATGCAATCACAACCTCACAAAAAAGCTTGTTTATTTCAGTCGCTGTTTCAGCATCGATTTTTCCATTTGCAATCAAAACGCCGCCAAAGGCAGAAGTCGGATCGCCGGCCAAAGCATCAAGATAGGCTTCTTTCATGGAATTTCTCGTGGCGAGTCCGCAGGCATTATTGTGCTTCAGGATGGCAAAGGTTGGCTTGTCATTTTTAAATTCCAAAATCAGGTTTACGGCGGCGTCCACGTCCAGCAGATTGTTATACGATAACTCTTTGCCGTGCAGCTTTTTAAACATGGCCTCAAAATCACCGAAGAAATATCCTTTCTGGTGCGGGTTTTCGCCATAACGCAATACCTGGCCTCCCGAAATACTTTGTTTCAGGATGGTGTCGTCGGTATTAAAATAATTGAAGATGGCGGAATCGTAATGTGAAGATACATGAAATGCTTTTGCAGCCAGCAGTCTCCTGTCTTCAAGCGTTGTCGCACCATCCTGATTGGTGATCAGTTCCAGAAGCCTGGAATAGTCATCAACAGAGGCGACGATTACGGTGTCCTTGAAGTTTTTTGCAGCGGCACGAATCAAAGATATGCCACCGATGTCGATTTTTTCAATAATGTCGGCCTCGGAAGCACCTGAAGCGACTGTTTTTTCAAACGGATATAAATCAACAATCACCAAATCAATTTGCGGGATGCCGTATTCAGTCATTTGCTGTACGTCACCTTCATGGTCCTGGCGGTTTAAAATTCCTCCGAATACCTTTGGGTGCAGCGTTTTTACGCGCCCGCCCAGAATGGAAGGATAGGAAGTTACTTCTTCAACGGGAACCACGGGAATGCCGAGGTTTTTGATGAATTCCTCGGTGCCGCCGGTAGAATAAATGGTGACATGCTGTTCGTGAAGTTTGCGTACGACAGGCTCGAGTCCGTCTTTGGAGAATACTGAAATCAGTGCTGATTTGATGGTTTTTGTGCTGTTCATTGTAGTTGTGTGTTTAGCTTCGCTGCGTTCGGCCATGACGGCCTGGTTTAATCGTGCAAAAGTAGTTTTTAATGTGAAAATTTACTAATTTGAAAATGAGATAATTTTAGGTGAAACCTGATGATGTGCAGATTGCCGCAACAGGGATGGCAGCGGCATCCTTTTTTAGCATTTTCCGCCACGGGACTGT
>CALRKC020000178.1:0-5692 GCA_943367895.1 Erythrobacter sanguineus
CCCACCGCCGCCTGCGTCAAAATCCGGGGATTCACAACGGATTTTCTGTTCGGGAACCAGCCCTTTAAACTGCGTGCTTTTGTCGAGTGACGGATTTACGGTGAGGGTGACAATATCAAAGTTTTTCATAGCGGGTTAATTTCTATTAAAGTTCGGATAAATTACCGAAAAGCAAACGATATATTTGTTTAAAGTTTACGGTTTAAAGTTGTGTCAGGGGAATGACTTTAAACCTTAAACTTCATCCAAACTTTGTACCTTAGCTTGCCTAAACAAGTCCTATGTTTGACGAATCTCCAAAACGTTTTGACCGTATCATCGCGATCCTGATCCAGCTGCAGTCCAGAAAGATTGTCCGGGCGCAGGACCTGGCGGATCGCTTCGAAGTCAGCCTCAGGACCATCTACCGCGATATCCGCACCCTCGAAGTCTCGGGAGTGCCCATCTACAGCGAGGCCGGGATCGGGTATTCGCTGATGGACGGCTACCGCCTGCCACCCGTGATGTTTACAAAAGAGGAGGCACAGAGTTTTATCGCTGCCGAAAAACTGATGCGGCAATTTACGGACAAGGAGCTCGGCGACCAGTATGCCGCGGCGATGTACAAAATCAAGTCGGTGTTGAAGAGTACCGATAAAGATCTGGTGACCGATATGGAATCGAAGGTACTGATCCGGAATTCAAACGAGGCGATTAACCAGAAAGCCCCGAATGCGCTGGCGTCGATCTTCAGGAGTATAGGCGAAAAAATGCAGGCGGTATTGTATTATGAAAGCATCCGGTCTGATGGGCCGCTGGAACGGGTTATCGAACCTGTGGGCGTGTTTCACGAGAACAATAACTGGTATATTTTTGGCTACTGCCACCTGCGGAAGGACTATCGGCAGTTTCGTACTGACCGCATCCACCATATTAAGGTCACGGATACGGCTTTCACGATCTCACACGATTCGCTCGAAACCTACCTGCAGCATGACCGGTCGCAGCATGCGGTAAAGATTGTAATTATGGTGGACAGGACGATTGCGAAATACATCCAATCCGACCGACGTGGCTACGGCTTTGTTTCTGAAGTGGAAAAAGACGGGATGATCGAAATGACGTTCCTGAGCCGGGATCCGGAGAACGGCTTTGCGCGCTGGTACCTGATGTTTGGCGATTATGCCACGATCGTGGAACCCGAAAGTGTGAAGGAGCGGGTGAAGGAGTTGCTGGAAACAGGGTTGGCGAAGCTAAGGTCGGGAAGTTAAAAAGTCCGGAAGTAAGGCGACGCTCAATCACTTTACACTTCCGAACTCCCGAACTTCCAAACTCTGAAAGTTACCTTTCCCAAAAAAATGGCGGTTCGATGCCCAGTCCGCGCAGGTACACATACATCTGCCCGCGGTGGTGGATTTCGTTGTCCACGAAGTAGAGGATGCTGTCAACAATCGGGAAATTATACTGCCCGAAGAGGTTGAAGATTTTGCTGAAATCCTCCGCAGGGATTTGCGCGAAATAATTGTTGATGACTTTTGTGTTGTCATCCCACTGCTGCAGGAATTGTGCTTTTGTTGTGAGCGCTTCGCCCGCTTCGGTGTACGGTTTTTCATCGCGTTCTACGATTGCTTTCAGCGCCGGCGCGCCGATAGAGAGCAGTTCCAGTGCCAGTTGGGAAGCGGTTCGCATCCCCCCGATAGCATACTCAAAAAAGTCCTTTTCCGGAAATGCTGCAATGACCCGGCGGGTGAGGCTGCGGTGTCCCTGCCAGTGTGCCAATAGTTGGGAAGGCGTAATAATCTGTACGGTTGCTGTGGTTGTTGCATTCATGATTTTTAGTTTTTAATGATTTACACGTCAAAGGTAAAGGGGGCGGGTGACAACAGTATGTCAGTAGTAATTATGAAACTATTTTTTTTCTTACTCTTCAAGGTTTGGAACCCTGAAAGGTAAAAAGAAAAACCCCAAAACAGAGAGTCTGGGGCTTAATTATAAAGAAGAATACACGACGATTGAAAGTCAGTCGGTAATTTCAAATCCATATTATTTATTAAACAAAATGGCTACGGTGTTGTATGAGTAAATGATAATAGCTGATAAGTCTCATTGTCAGTTCCGATATCAATTTTTACAAAAGAGGCAATTTCACCATTTAATAATTCAAATGTACTTCTGTTTGTGAGAAAGATATTTCCTGTATTGTCGAAAGTAACATCAAGTCCATTGGCTCGGATTACTAAAACCTCACCGGCATTTGTAGCAGAAATTATGTTTTTGATTAATGTCGGTGCCGGGGGAGGAATAGGATCTGGGAGTGGGTCAGGGGCAGGGGGCAGATTGATAAATATTAATTTATTTGATTTACAGTCAATTGCTTGATCAATGATATTTACGCCTTGGGCAATACCATATGTTTTGCTTAATTTTTTAGATTCTAAAGTGTCACCCGCGAAAGTATTATTATAACAATTAATACCATTGTTTCCGGGAAATCCAAGCACAAAACAACTGTCATCCTCTGACGCCTCGATATTGCTGACTGTTACATAGTTATTATATATATTTACGACCCCATCATTAACAGCTACGCATTGCCCTTTTTTGATGTTAGCAGGAGCCAATAGTGAACCAAAACCCGAGGCATTTGCAAAACGGCTGTTTAATATATTAATGCTTTTTGAGGGCAGTCTGTCTCCATTAACCATCACTGCGACGCCAAGGCCTTCAAACCAGCAATTATCAAACGTAATGTTTTCGGCATAATTAATAGAAACGCCGTAGTCGCTGTGCTGAATAGTACAATTCAGGAACGTAACAACATTTGAAGTAGGTGGGTTTAATTCACTATTTTCAATCCTGATATTCGGTGTTTTGTCATAATACCCCAACCATGTGTCTTCCACTTTTATAAAATAGGAATACCCGTCAAATTCGCAATTAACAAAAGTGTGCTGTCCCAATTGTCCACTCATATAAAGTGCGTGTGATACTTTTGAAAAATCCACATTATTATTTTTGGTAACTCTTACATTCTCAAATACATTAAATTGATTTATTGTGAATGCTACTTCATTTTCGATGCTTTCGCCGCTGCCACCTTCAAGGTAGATGCCATGTCCATTAAAACCGCTAATAGAAATATTCTTAACCGTAGACGACCACAATCCCCCATGTCGCGGTTCTTCAAGAGGATTAAGAGGAGGTTGTGCCTTAAACAAAAAACATCCTTTATCTGAATCTCTTCCGATTATTTTTAAATTGCTGATGTTTAAAAAGACAGGGCCTTCTTCAATCTCGAACAAATATCCAGTCCCTTCTGTAGCATAAATGAGAGTGTTGTTAATAGATTCTCCCAATACCGTTACACCACTCTTTAATGTTATTTTTGATTCCAATTTATAACTGCCGTTTGGGATAAAGACGGTTGATCCTTTCAGTAGCGGGCTTGACACTGCATTCTGGCTCGCGTAATCTATTGCATACTGTATACGTTGGCTATAAGTAAGTCCAGGAAGATCATCTAATCCTAATGCCCCGAAGAAATTCACATTGATATAACCGTCATACTGCCTGATCCAGCTGCCCTCGGTTGAAATGTCTGATTTAATAATAGTTCCATAATTCTCAGTGTATGAAGCATAAGGTTCTTCCGTTCTCCATATAAATACGCCTCCTCCTCCGTCTCCTGGCTCAAAATATCCTTGTACATACAGTGCGAAATGCACTGCATCCGGAGTAGGCGTGCTAGGCGGAACTGAATTATTTCTTAATTCGGTAATGTTTGCTACGTCTGTCATAATTTAAGTGTTTTATTACAACTGCCATTTGCATTATAGTGACAGTTAGGCTACTATGATAAAGATAAGTTAAAAATATTGTATTCATAGAAATGTCTTCACAAAATATCTTCTAAAAAGAGTTCATTTTGAAGATGTTGTGTCACTATTTCCAGACAAATTGCTTTAATAATTGAGCGGAAAAACTTTGCCTCTTTGCTGCTTCGTAACTTTGCTACTTCGTACCTTTGCGCCCTGAACCTTGTACCCTGTACCTATGATAGAAGATAAAAACCCGCAACGTACCCCCTTATCGCAGCTTGGCGAGTTTGGCCTGGTAGCACACCTGACGAAAAATTTTGAGATCAACCGTCCGTCGACGCTGAAAGGCATAGGCGATGATGCGGCTGTGCTGGATTTTAAGGATAAGAAAGTGGTCGTTTCCACCGATTTGCTGATTGAGGGCGTGCATTTTGACCTGGCGTATATGCCGCTGAAGCACCTGGGCTATAAGGCGGTGGTGGCCAATGTATCCGATATTTGTGCGATGAATGCGCTGGCAACGCAGCTAACGGTCTCGGTGGCGGTTTCAAACCGATTTCCGCTCGAGGCTTTGGAAGAGCTGTTTGCAGGCATTGCGCTGGCGGCAAATGAATATAAGGTGGACGTGATTGGGGGCGACACGACCTCATCACAGAAAGGCCTGATCATCAGTATCACCGCGATTGGCGAGGCCGATGCAGATGAAATTGCCTACCGCAGCGGCGCTAAAGAAATGGACTTGCTGGTGGTCACCGGCGATATCGGCGCGGCCTATATGGGGCTACAGGTGCTGGAACGCGAGAAGCAGGTGTTTCAGGTGAACCCGAATTCGCAACCCGATCTTGATCCCTACACCTATCTGATTGAGCGGCAGTTGAAGCCCGAGGCGCGCAAGGATGTGCGTACGCTGCTGCATGCGTTGGAGATAAAACCCACGTCGATGATTGACATTTCGGACGGACTCTCGTCTGAGATCATCCATTTGTGCAAACAATCGGGTGTGGGCTGTAATTTATATGAAGAAAAGCTGCCGCTGGACCCGCAGCTGATTGCGACCTGCGAGGAGTTCAACATCGATTCGACGACCGTGGCGATTAATGGCGGCGAGGATTATGAACTGCTGTTTACGATCCCGATGGACGACTTTGACAAGATCAAGGGCAACCCGAATTTCACGATCATCGGGCATATGGTCAACGAAACGGAGGGCATACACCTGATCACCCGGGCGGATACAAAAATCCCCCTGCGAGCAAGGGGATGGGATGCTTTGTAAGGTTCAGGGTGCAAGGTACAGGGTACAGGGAGGAAACTATACCTGTGCCCTGTACCTTGTGCCCTGAACCTAATTCTGTTCTTCCTGCATCATCTTCTGTACGGTTTCACTGTAATAATTTTTGCCGTCGAGGATTTCTTCAAAGGCGATGAGCAGCTCCTCAAACGTCAGGTCGTTCTTGACGACGAGTCCTTCGGGCTGTATGGTTTCCGAAAAGTGGCGGAATTTGAGTTTCTCGGTATGCATCGTGAGCAGTACGATCTTGCACTGCGGCATTTTTTCGCGCAGCAGCTTTGCCAGATCGATTCCGGATTCGATGCCTTTTTCGTTGTAAGTAGGAATGCTGATATCGAGGAATGCCACGTCGAATTCGACCTTGCTGCCTGCAATGACCTCGTAGCCTGTTTTTCCGGAGTCGGCCGTGGTTTCGACGATATGGTACTCGTCCGGCTTGAAGCGGTCCAGCGTATTCTTGTACGCCTGCAGGATAAACGGGTGGTCATCCACCATTAATACTTGTACAGTTTTTTTCATGTGTTTGGTTGTTAGGTTAATTTATATTTAGGACAGGGGCAATTCAAAATGTAATGTTGTTCCTTCTCCGGGACTGGTGATGATG
>CALRKC020000179.1:0-5683 GCA_943367895.1 Erythrobacter sanguineus
TGAAAAAACCGCTGTCGGAAGTAACGTGACGACGGAATACGGTTATGATGAATATGATTATGATTCCCAAAAAATAGCCGGTATTTCTCTCAGCAATCCTTCGTTTTATTCAAAAAAAGGGTTTTCCCCCAGCCAATGGGACAAGATCATGAACCAGGAAGACGAAAAGTTTGAATTCATCAGCCAATCAGAAACATTTGACAAGGAAAAGAACTGCCATGTTTTTGATGCTGTGGTATCTACCTTAAAAGCGGCACAGGCGATTCGTTATAAGTCCTACGTATATCAGGACCGAACCTATACGTTCTCTGCATTGATCGACAAAGACCCTAAACAAACAGATCTTTTTATTGAAAACACTATTGCCTCATTTAAGCCTGAATTATCCAAAGCACAGGACATTTCGGGCGATAAGATAATTACTTTTATTAATGATGCCAACAGCGAAAAAGATACGATTCGCTTTTCTGCGCTTTCCTCGACACACATGTTGGAGTTGACTAAAAAGGATTTTCCGGCTATGCGAAGTTTCCTTTTAAACTTTAATTTCAGGGAGACACTGAATGAAAAAAACGCCAAACAAAATTTACTGGAGAAAGTGGCACAGATTAAAAGCCCTGAGGCGATCAGCTTCCTCGACGAATTTTACAGGGACGAAAGTGCTGAAACAGCAGACCAAATCAGTATTCTGCAAGCACTTGCGGCCCACAAGGAAAAGAACGCTTATAAAAAGATTCTGGAACTGATGGAATACGACCTTCCCCTGCCTGAAGATACCTCATCCATCAGCGTCCTTTTTAATAAGTTTAAGGAAGACCCCGAAAACAGCCGGCAATTGTTTCCCGGAATTTTCAGTTTCTATGGCGTTCCGGAATATAACGAACCCCTTTTGAATTTTTGCAGTTTCCTTCTGGACAAAGACCTCATAGCGGCAAAAAAAATAAAACAATACAGGAAAACACTCATTACCAATGCAAAACTTGAATGCAAAAGACTGTTAAGCTGGAAACAAAACAATCTTAAACCCGAAACAAACGGGTATGAGGATGATGAAGTTATCGAATCACGCCAATGGATGCGGGAAAGTGAGGCTCCGGCAGAAACATTACTGAATTACCTCGAGCTGATTTACAATTTACCGCAGGATAACAATTCCAAATCGTTAATTCAGAAAATTCGTGCCCTTGATGTTCCAAAACTCAATTTGGAATTACTAAGGCTGGGCATTATTAACAATAAGGTTACTGATACAGAAATCAGCGCCGCACTGAATGATCCAAAATATGCATTTCCTGCCACAATGCTTCTGATCAGCCAAAACAGGAAACAATTGCTTAAGGAATTGTCTGATGATAAAATCGCCGAATCGGCACTTTTCAATTTGCAGCAGCTTAGCGAAAATGACAGCGTGGCGCAAATTGATAAAAGAATCATCGACCACAACGGCAAACCTGTAACTTTTTACTTTTTCAGGTATCCGTCGAAACAGCGATATGGGAATCCAGACAAGAAAGATATCTGCAGCATTGCATTTATTAATGAAGGCAACACCATTAACCCGTTGGCGTATAAAGTCTTTGCCATGACCGATCATGATGAAGAGGGTGAGGAAACAACTATTGAGGAAAAAATAATGGCCGTTATCAACGCCTCTTTAAATGAGAAACATCTGCGCGCCAGCTTTGAAAAGGAGAAAGAAATCACGCCGTACGGCGGATATTATGATTATTAGCTTTTGACAGTAAATTTTAGGGAAGACATAACCTGTGGTGTCTGAGTATTGGTAAAATTCAGGGTGAAAACGCGTTGTTCACTATCCCCTGAAATCATAAGAGAGCCTATATTAATCTTATAATAACCTGTCTGACCTTTGCAATAGCAGAAACGTCCAAAAAGCAATTTCACGTTTTGCAATGCTTCGCCTTCAATAACGGTCGACTTATTGGCACTGTCGTATTCGAAAACCACCTCTTCCCGATAGGTACCGTCCTGTACCCCTTTTGGCACATTACGATTATAGGTAACGGCGACGACATTCTTTGACGGGTCGTCTTGGAGGTTATAATGCAGGTTTCCATACTCGTCCTCCAAAACCACCATCGACTTCCCGGGGTTTGAAACGATTACACAGGAACCATTTTCTGGACATGCTGACTGGAACTCAACCGTAGGATTCTTCGCAAAAACTGCACTTTTGGTACTACAGCATGAAACGAAAAACGCGCTTAACAAAACCGCAGCTATTTTTTGCATATTTCAAAGATTTTCAATGTTTTGGGCGTTCTAAAAGTACAAAAAATATTTTAACAGCAATACAGATGAAAATCACAACCCTTATCTGCATATTTCATATATTTTTTGATACATTTGGGAACTTTTTTAATTTTTGTTAAAATATATTCCTCTAAAATGAAAAAAATAATACCCATTTTAATTGCTTTACTCTTTACGGGTTCAGCATTTGCTCAAAAAAAGAGCGCATGGCAGGTTGCCGACCTTTCCGAGTTTTCCGGGCGTGAGACCATCCGCAGCGGTGCTTATTCCGAAAATCAAAAATTCTTCACTTTCGATTTATCAGCAATGAAGAATACGTTGTCTAATGTTTCTGATAGATTTTCGGGACAAGCAGGCGTGAAAATCAGCCTTCCAAATACCTCCGGAAATATGGAAGAATTCCTGGTTTGGGAAAATTCGAATTTCGAACCGGAACTTCAGTCCAAATTTCCTGAAATCAGGGCTTATATTGGCCGCGGCATCACGGACAGGACTGCAAAATTGTATTTTAGCCTGTCCCCGCAAGGGATTCAGACGATGATCCTCAGAGCGGACAAAGGCTCCGAGTTCATTGAGCCCTACACAAAAGATAATGCAGTTTATGTATTGTTTGATTCAGCGACAAGACTTAAAAACAGCCTGCCTCTGGTATGTCAAACAGAAGAAAGGGCAGTAAACAACGAAATCAGAAATAATCCAAGTTTTGCACGTTCAAACAACGGCGTATACAAAACGATGAGACTTGCGCTTTCCTGTACAGGGGAATATGGCATATATCACGGTGGAACCGTAGCAGGCGCACTTGCAGCAATGAATGCGACGATGACACGTGTAAATGGTGTGTTTGATATCGATCTCGCAGTGCATCTTAACATTATTGCAAACAACAACCTCGTAGTTTTCACTAATGCTACGACAGACGGTTACTCTCCGGCATCGGGCATGAATAACTGGAATAGTGAATTGCAAAACAAGCTTTCAACTGTTATCGGAGAAGCGAATTACGACATTGGACACTTGTTTGGCGCGTCAGGCGGCGGTGGAAGTGCCGGATGTATTGGCTGCGTATGCGTTAACAATCAAAAAGGGAGCGGAATCACCTCTCCAGGGGACAACGTCCCGATGGGAGATTCTTTTGACATTGACTATGTAGCACACGAAATGGGTCATCAAATGGGTGGGACACACTCTTATTCTGTAAGCTACGAAGGTTCAGGAACCAATGTTGAAGTTGGTAGTGGTTCTACCATTATGGGTTACGCAGGAATTACAGGCACAGCTACTGACGTCCAATCGCATTCAGATGATTATTTCACTTACGCAAACATTATCCAGATCCAGCAAAACCTTGCCGGTAAAACATGCCCGGTTTCAGTCGCTACAACCAATACGGCACCTGTTGTAAACGCAGGACCGAATTACACCATACCGAAAGGTACGCCTTTTATGCTAACAGGATCGGCGACTGATGCCGATGGAGACATTCTTGAGTACACCTGGGAACAAAATGATGATGCGAGTAATGCCACATCAGGAAACTCAAGTATCGCTTCGGCAACAAAAACAACAGGACCTACCTTTCGTTCTTTTTTACCAACGACATCGCCAACCCGATTTTTTCCTGCTTTCAGCAGGGTAATAAACAACAACCTGTTTACAAGCTTTGAATCGCTGTCTAACGTTGCAAGGACATTAAACTTCACGCTTACAGCAAGAGACAATTCCATTAATGGGGCGCAGACCAATACCGACGCAATGGTCATTACGGTTAACGCGACTGCCGGTCCGTTTGCTATCACAGCACCAAATACCAACGTTTCATGGGCTCCCGGCTCAACACAAAACGTTACATGGAATGTCGCCGGTACTACAACCAATGGAGTGAACGCTGAATTTGTGGATATTTATTTTTCTTCAAATGCAGGAACAACTTTTCCAATCCTTTTAGCAAGCCAGGTTCCCAATGACGGATCTGAGGTAATTAGCGTTCCAGTAGGTACAGGAGGCACAAACAGAATAATGGTTAAGGGACATAACAATGTTTTTTACGACATCAGCAACACCAACTTTACCATAAGTGCACTACAGGCCACCCAGACAATTGCTTTTTCCGGAGTCGCAGGAGACCAAAACAAAACAGCCTGTGCTTCAACTGATTCTGTTTCATTTCCACTGGTATACAGCGCGCTTGCCGGTTTTAACGGCACCAGTACTTTCTCCGCCACAGGTATCCCTGAGGGTTCTATAGTAACGTTTGATCCACCGACGGCAACTGCTTCCGGAAACGTTATCATGACCATTAGTAACCTCATTGCAAGTGCAAGTGGAACTTATAACATTGTTGTGACCAGTACTTCCGGCGCGGTTGTCAAGACAGCCAATACTTACCTGAAAAAACAGGACGGTTTTGACGCGATTGTGTTAACTTCTCCGGCTAATCTCTCGACTACGCAGTTTACCACTCAAAACCTTACATGGCAGAGTGTCCTTGACGCAACAGCGTATACGGTGCAGTTGGCGACAGACGCAAACTTCGGAAACCTTGTTGTCGAAGCTACCACTTCCGCTACAACCTACAGCGTAACGGGACTGCTTGACAATACTGATTATTACTGGAGGGTCTTGCCTAAAAATGACACTTGTGATGGACTATACAGCGCGGCGAATAAATTCACTACCGGACAAGTTGTCTGTAACACTTTTTCTTCTGCAAATGTCCCATTGACCATAGGAACGGGCGGAAACGTAACCCTAAACTCAACTTTAGTAATTCCTGCAGCAAGCAATGTTACGATTAAGGATTTAAATGTTACCGTTAACATCACCCACAGCTGGATCAGCGACATGTTTGTAACACTGATCAGCCCGTCAGGCACTCAGATCCCGCTGTTTTCGCAGCAATGTCAGGCAGATCCGGGTTTACCAAATATGAATGTCACTTTTGACAATTCAGGAGGAACCCTGAACTGCAGCACATCGAACCCAGCCGTGAGTGGAACAATCGTGCCATTTAGTTCTTTGGATGTATTGAATAATATAAATTCCCAGGGAACCTGGACGTTAAGGGTAAGGGATAACATACAGGGAGATGGCGGCTCATTGAATTCGTGGAGCCTTAACATCTGTGCCGTTGAAGCTTCTCCGTTGGGAATAGAAGACAACAAACTTTTTAGCTTTTCAGTTTATCCAAATCCCAACAACGGTACCTTCACCGTACAATCAGACAAACTGACCTCAGACAAAGTAAATATGACTGTTTATGACATCCGCGGAAGGATTATTTTCCAGAAAGATTACAATGGAAATGCAAACTTCAACGAAAACATCCAGCTTAGCAATGCCGAGGCAGGTGTTTACTTGTTATCAGTCTCTGACGGACAAAACAAAGAAGTAAAGAGAATTGTGGTTC
>CALRKC020000180.1:0-5677 GCA_943367895.1 Erythrobacter sanguineus
CTGCGGTATAAGTCCATCGGAAAGCATGCTCAGTTACCGGTTTATAATTAAGCAACAGGAAGGCGTCACCGATTGAACCACGGTTTCCGAGGCTGCCTTCGGCGAATGATGACGTAATTCTGACACTGCCGCTCCACCTGGCGTTAAATGTCCTTACATAAGAAACATAAGGTGCTATATACCTGGTATCCGACTCACCCGCGGCAAATACCGTGCCCACCTCGATTTGATTTTTCGCCGTTTTTTCAGCGGCATCATGCGTGTCGGCGATACTGCAGATTCCCGCGTCGCTGCAGCCCTGTGCCTGCAAAAAGGCCGAAGCGCATAAAAGTGTAATCAGTAATAATGGATTTTTCATTGGATTTTAATTTGGGTGAAGCGTGTCTTAAGGACGGAGAGTAACCGTCCGGAATCAAATGGAACTGATTTGTAGTATGCGGTTTCACTCAAGGCAAATGCAAATCCGGAAAAATAATGGTAAATTGTTTTCATCACATCAATTTTGATAATCCAAAAGTAACCGCAGTAAAAAAAGGAATCTGTCGGCTGCTTTACATTTGACTAAAATTTATGCAAAATCCCAATCTATTGTTAATTAGGGTCACTTTGTCAGTCAACCGACATTTACATCACAACCATCCTCGTAAATTTGCCGTAAATAAATAGTATGAAAACGAAATATAAATTACTTGCACTACTGTCCTTTATGTGTTTGACAGCCTGCGGACAGAAAAAGACCGACAACGTGAAAACAGCCGATGTCATTTCCAAACCGGAAAATCCGTATTATTCGAATACTGATACCACGAAGCTGAACCTCACGGACGCTGAATGGAAGAAAGTATTGCCCGAAGACGTTTATGAGGTTTCCAGAAACGCCGATACCGAAAGGCCGTTTACCGGCAAATACTGGAACACCAATGAAAAAGGAACCTACTACTGCGCGGCCTGCGGCAACAAATTGTTCCGTTCTACGGCAAAATTCTCGAGCAATTGTGGCTGGCCGAGCTTTTTCGAACAGGACAATAAAAACAGTGTGGTCTATAAAAATGATAATTCACTGGGCATGCAGCGTATCGAAGCTTTGTGCGGCAGATGCGGCGGGCATTTGGGGCACCTTTTCGATGACGGCCCGGAACCTACCGGAAAAAGGTATTGCATGAATTCAATCGTGCTGGACTTTATTCCGGATTCGAAGTAATTGGTCTCGCATTTTTAGAACTGCAAACTGCAACTGCGACTGTAAACTAAAAATTGCCTATATTTAAGTTTACAAACACAACTATTATGAAAGACGAATTTAAGCCGGTTTTTGAAGCATTGGTTAAAGCCGGGTTCCACCAGCTGCCTGATACCAACCCAGCGTCCGGCAAGCCTTTTGATTTTAAGATTACGCCCTATTCACTGAATACGAATCTCAGTTTCAAATTTGAAAACCTGCAGCATTTTATTGAATTCCTTAAATTATCAGCGGTACAGACTGAAGAGAAAATCCTGCTTTTGAACAATACTTTTATAGAATTGGGATTGGATCCGAATGAATTCTTCTATGTGAATTTTTATGAACAAGGGAAGGACCTGGAAATGTAAGTTCATTTGTCGGTTCTTTCACGTATAAACGCCTGATTTTCATTAAATCCGCAGAAAATCCGCTACTTCCCCGATAAATTTTATTTATTTGTAACAAATTATGCGCAAATCCAACTAACATCTGCACAATAACGTTTTACAAACAATTAAAATAACAATAATGATAAACACAAAAAAGATTCCGTTGCTGATGGCGGCGGGATTGCTTGCACTGACTTCGTGCAAGTCGGACAAAGAAGAAGCGAAAGGATCGGGAGTCCTCGTGAAAAACATGGATAAATCGGTAAAACCCGGTGATAATTTCGACGCTTATGTAAATGGTGCCTGGGTAAAGGCCAATAAAATTCCGGCAGACAAATCGTCTTACGGTGTTTTTGACATCCTGAACGATAAGGCACAGGAAGACGTCAAAGCCATCATCGAGGAATCGGCAAAAGGAAATTTTGCGGAAGGCTCCAACGAACAGAAAGTGGGTGACCTCTACGATTCTTACATCGATATGAAAACCCGTGATGCAAAAGGCATCAAACCCATCCTTCCTGAATTGGCGAAAATTGATGCCATCAAGACTTATGATGACCTCGCCGCATATTTCGGCCAGGCAAACCGCAATGGTGCCGGGTCTCCGGTTGCCGTTGGTGTAACCGAAGATTTCAAGGACCCTACGAAATACACGCTTTATGCCTGGCAAAGCGGTATCTCTCTACCGGAAAGGGAATACTACCTGAAACAGGATGCCAAATCAAAGGAAATCCGTGACAAATATGTAGCACACATCGCAAAAATGTTTGCACTGGCCGGCATCGCGGATGGACAGAAACACGCCGCTACAATTCTTGGACTGGAAACACAGATCGCGATGCAGCACATGACAAAAGAGCTGACGCGCGACATGTCCCTGATTTACAACAAAGCGGATATTGCCGATTTCAAAAAATACATGCCAACCTTCAACATGCAGCTCATGCTGCAGAATGCCGGCATCAAGAATGAAAAAACCATCCTGGCCTGTCAGCCGAACTTCCTGAAAGGCTTGGATAAGATCATCGCCAATACCTCAATTGATACCTGGAAAATTTACCTGAAATGGAACCTTATCGATAGCGCTGCCGGCTCACTTACTTCGGCTTTCGACAAACAAAACTTTGAATTTTTCGGAAAAGTGCTTTCCGGTACCGAAGCCCAGGAGCCAATGTGGCGCCGCGGTGTACAGGTTGTTAACGGAAGCCTTGGCGAAGTAATCGGAGCGATTTATGTAAAAAAGCATTTCTCTGCCGAAGCCAAGGAGAAAATGTCAGAAATGGTGAAAAACCTGCTGGCCGCATATAAAGAAAGCATCACCAACCTCGATTGGATGACCCCTGCTACCAAGAAGGAAGCTTTGGATAAACTGTCAAAATTCACCCCTAAAATTGGTTACCCTGACCAATGGCGTGATTATTCATCGCTTAAAATCGTAAAAGGTGACCTGTATGGCAACATGGAAAGGGCAACCGCTTTTGAATACAACCGCCAGCTGAACAAATTGGGCAAGCCGGTAGATCGCAAGGAATGGGGCATGACACCACAAACCATCAATGCGTATTACAACCCAAGCATGAACGAAATTGTGTTCCCGGCAGCCATCCTGCAGCCTCCTTTCTTTGATATGACGAAGGATGATGCCGTAAACTACGGTAGTATCGGGGCGGTAATAGGGCATGAGATCGGCCACGGATTTGACGATCAGGGCAGCACTTTTGACGGTACCGGAACGATGAGGAACTGGTGGACCGAAAAAGACCAGCAAGCTTTCAAGGCCAGGACCGGCGCGCTTGTCGCACAATACAATGAATTTAAGGTATTCCCGGACCTGAACGTCAACGGTGCGTTTACACTCGGTGAAAACATCGGCGACCTTGGCGGTATCACCATCGCCTTGAAGGCCTACAAAAAGAGCCTGAACGGCAAAGAAGCTCCTGTACTCGATGGATTTACGGGCGTACAGCGTTTCTTCATCGGTTATGCGCAGTCCTGGCTGGAAAAATCACGCGAAGAAGCGCTGAGGAATCTTGTCGCTTCCAATCCGCACTCGCCGCCACATTTCCGAGTTAACGGTATCGTACGCAACATTCCCGAATTCTACGAGGCGTTTAACGTAAAACCAACGGATTCGCTATATCTGGCTCCTGAAAAGAGGGTGAAGATTTGGTAGGAGTGCCTGAGTGCAAAAATACTTTATAAAAAGAAACCTGCGTCAATGCAGGTTTTTTTGTTTTTATTTTGGCGCGCCCTGTGGGCCGGGCTATACGCTGCAAGTCCTCGCTCTCCCGATAGCTATCGGGATCGCTGTGGGCTTTTCGCTGCTATCCCTCGCGCGGTTTCGTTTCCATTGAACGTGTTGCTTTCCAAAACAACCACAGGCCCGGAAACCCAGGCACTACCTTCAGACCATCTCCAGCAGCTGCAACGCCTTCCCAATCGATTTAACCTGCTCGAAAGTCAGCAGCAATCGCAGCCCGTTTGGGGTTTGCTTTTCTTTCATACGGCAGATCGTCGGATTTTTCTGGACGAACTGCAGTACGCTATGGAACTGCGACGAGGTGTAATAATCTGATTGCTGGTCCGAAACAAAGTAACAGATCATCTTCCCCTGCTTCATCACGAGCTTTTCGATACCGAGCTTTGTCGCAATCCATTTCAGGCGGATGCTGTTCAGCAACGATTTTGCCGGTTTGGGCAATGGCCCGAAACGGTCGGTAAGCTTCTGCTCATAGGCCAGTAAACCTTCCTCATCCTTAATCAGGCTGAGTTCATTATACAGGTTGAGCCTTTCCGAAATATTATTGATATAATCATCCGGAAACAGCAACTCGAAATCGGTATCAATCTGCAAATCTTTTACATACTCCTTGTCAGCATCTTCCTTTTCATCTGCATACAAATCCTTAAATTCATTTTCCTTGAGTTCCTCAATGGCTTCATTCATGATTTTCTGGTACGTCTCAAATCCGATTTCATTGATGAATCCGCTTTGTTCGCCACCCAATAAATCGCCGGCACCGCGTATTTCCAAATCCTTCATTGCAATACTGAAACCGCTGCCCAGTTCGCTGAATTGCTCCAGTGCCTGGATACGCTTCCTGGCATCATCCGTCATTGCGGAATACGGCGGACAGATGAAATAACAGAATGCTTTCTTGTTACTCCGGCCAACACGGCCCCGCATCTGGTGCAGGTCGGATAGGCCAAAATTATTGGCGTTGTTGATAAAAATTGTATTCGCATTCGGGACATCGAGGCCGCTTTCAATAATCGTTGTGGCCACCAAAACATCAAACTCGCCATTCATAAAAGCAAGCATCAGTTCCTCCAGTTTCTTACCATCCATCTGGCCATGGCCAATACCGACACGGGCATTCGGAACCAGTCTCTGGATCATGCCTGCCACTTCACGGATATTCTCGATGCGGTTGTTGATGAAAAATACCTGGCCATTTCTTTGGATTTCATAAGATATCGCATCGCGGATCAATTCCTCATTAAAACCGACAACATTGGTCTCAATCGGGTAGCGGTTCGGCGGGGGCGTCGTGATCACCGATAAATCCCGGGCCGCCATCAGTGAAAACTGTAACGTACGCGGAATTGGGGTGGCGGTAAGGGTCAGCGTATCAACATTAGCGGAAATTGTCTTGAGCTTGTCTTTGACATTTACGCCAAATTTCTGTTCCTCATCAATAACCAGCAACCCCAAATCCTTAAACTTCACGTTCTTATTCACCAATTGGTGTGTACCGATTACGATATCGAGCCGCCCTTCAGCAAGGTCTTTCAGGGTTTCTGTCTTTTGTTTCGCCGTCCGGAAACGATTCAGATAGCCAATCGTAACAGGCATTTCCTTCAGCCTCTCCGAAAAAGTACGGAAATGCTGGTAGGCCAGAATCGTCGTCGGGACCAAAACCGCTACCTGTTTGCCGTTGTCAACCGCTTTAAATGCCGCACGTATCGCCACTTCCGTTTTCCCGAAACCGACATCACCACAGACGAGGCGGTCCATAGGGCGGTCACTTTCCATATCAGCTTTTACTTCCTGTGTCGCTTTGGT
>CALRKC020000181.1:0-5660 GCA_943367895.1 Erythrobacter sanguineus
CAATATGAGCCGCCTGTTGATCTTTGTAAACAACAAAAAGATTGCAGATATGCTTTTTGACAATATTGATGAGGAATTTCCGGGACAATTTGGCGTAATACATTCCAATAAATCCCAGAATTATCGATTGAATACGATGGCAGAATTTCAGGAAGGGAATCTTCGTGGCATTATCACGACGGATATTATGGCACGTGGGCTTGACATTTCAGATATCACCCATGTCATCAATTTTGAAATGCCGGAAATGCCGGAATTGTATATGCACCGTATTGGACGTACGGGCCGGGCCGATGCGACGGGAACGTCCGTCAGCTTTTACACCTCCAGGGAAGAAGAAATGAAACTTGAGGCTGAAGTGTTAATGAATAAGGAAATTGAGCTGATTCCGTTTCCTGAAGAAGTGGCCATTTCAGATAAACTGATTGGTCCGGAAAAAGACAAGCAGCCGGTTAAATTCCTGATGAAAAAAGTAAAACTTGAAGGTGATGGCGCTTTCCACGAAAAAGCCAAGAAGAATCAGAAAGTCAACCTTGGCGGTCCCTCAAAAACCAAAAAGAAAACACATGGCTCGGTAAACCGGAACATGTTACGAACGCAGACTGCGAAGCGAAATAAGAAAAAGTAATCTGATTTGACTTCAATAAAAAAACCCGCCAGCAATGACGGGTTTTGTTTTATAATTCTATTTCTTAAATATGCAATGACCTGTTTTCAGTCGCGCCGAGTGCTGCTTCTTTAACCGCTTCCGCATAGGTCGGGTGGGCGTGCGACATTCTGGCAATATCTTCTGCCGATGCCTTGAACTCCATCGCGGTTACCGCTTCAGCTATCAAATCGGCTGTTCTCGCACCAATCATGTGAACACCTAAAACCTCATCGGTTTTAGCATCGGCAAGAATTTTTACAAACCCATCAGTATCACCGCTGGCGCGCGAACGACCCAGTGCCTTGAATGGGAAACTACCTGTTTTATAAGCTATTCCAGCCTCTTTCAGTTGTTCTTCTGTCTTGCCAACCGCCGCGACTTCAGGCCAGGTATATACCACGCCAGGAATGAGGTTGTAATCAATATGTGGCTTCTGCCCGGCGAGTGTTTCGGCTACGAAAACGCCTTCTTCTTCAGCTTTATGTGCCAACATCGCTCCTTTAATGACGTCACCGATAGCATAAATATTCGAAACGGTGGTTTGTAAATGGTCATTGACCTCAACCTGTCCTCTTTCGGTTATTTTCACACCGGCTTTTTCGGCGGAAAGTCCATCAGTGTAAGGCCTTCTCCCTACGGCTACCAAAGCGTAATCACCGTCTAGTGTGATTGTTTCGCCTTTGGCATTTTCAGCCTCAACCTGTACGTTATCGCCATTTCGTTGGACTGATTTCACTTTGTGCGACGTATAGAACTTCATGCCCTGCTTTTTAAGCACCTTTGTCAGTTCTTTCGACAAACCGCCGTCCATACCCGGAATAATCCTGTCGAGGTACTCGACTACGGAAACCTGTGCACCGAGTCGCAGGTATACCTGCCCTAGTTCGAGTCCGATAACTCCGCCCCCGATAATGATCAGGTGTTTCGGCACTTCCTTTAGTTTTAATGCCTCTGTAGACGTAATAATGCGTTCTTTGTCAATGCTGATGAATGGCAGGCTGGCCGGTTTTGAACCGGTCGCAATAATGGTATACCTGGCTTCGAGCACTTCAGAAGAACCGTCATTCCTGCTTACTTTGATATGGGTCGCATCTTCAAAAGAACCCAGGCCTTCAAAAACGGTAATCTTGTTTTTATCCATCAGGTATTTGATACCGGCAGTATTCTGATCGACAACGGTGCCTTTACGGGCAATCATCTGGTCGATGTTGAACTTAATTTCGCCTGAAATTTCAATACCGTGCTCCGCTAAATGCGAGGTTGCATCATGATAATGGTGTGATGAATCCAAAAGCGCCTTTGACGGAATACAACCGACATTCAGGCAGGTGCCTCCCAAGGTGCTGTATTTCTCAATGATTGCAGTGCTAAATCCCAATTGTGCGCAACGGATTGCGGCCACATATCCGCCTGGTCCAGAACCGATAACGACGACGTCAAATGAATTCATGGTATCTTTTTTAAGGTTTTTAAAATTTGAAGTACAAACTTAGGAATAATTCGTGAATTGTAAATTAGATAATATGACAATTAGAAAATGAAAGCATGTCGCTTTACGATAGTTTCAGGCCATTTTGCGTTTGCTAATTTTCCAGTTGAAATACCGTTGTATTCTTAACTTCACCAATCATGAAAGTACTGTGTGTACTGACGATGTGCTGCAGGGTTGTGAGTTTGGTTACCATAAACTCGCGATAGGCCTCCATATTCTCTACGCATATTTTGAGGATATAATCATAATCCCCGGAAACATGGAAACACTCCAAAACCTCATTAAGGCGAACCACTTCCTTTTCAAATTCGACAATATACTCACGGGTGTGCTGCTGCAGTTTCAAATGGCAAAACACAACGAAGCCCTTCCCTATCCTATTGCGGTCGATTAAGGCCGTATAATTCGTGATGATGCCTTCGCGTTCCAGTTTCCTGATCCGTTCATATACTGCGGTGACGGAAAGGTTGAGCTTCAGCGAGAGCTCTTTGGTTGTCTGCTTTGAATCGGTTTGCAGTAGGGTAAGCAGTTTTTTATCAATGAGATCGAGTGTCATTTGCAATAATGTAAGAAAGTTGGATTTATGATGATAATGCGGACAAAAAAAGAAAAATAAACTAAGATATCAAACAAATATAGATTTTAAAACTGAAATACAGGACAAATATTGCATTTCATTCGGCATTTGCGTTGTTTTGATGCCGGAACGTATTAGCCCGGATGGCAGCGGCATCCTTTGCCTGCTTTCTTTAAGCAGGGAAAGATACAGCGTACAGCCGGAAACAGCTCCAGAAAAAAATAAACTAAAAAAATTACACCATGAAATTTAACCCGGCAGACAACATACAGGATTTACAGTATTTCGGGGAATTTGGCGGCGTAAATCCGTCAATTTCGGATTCTTCCACCTATACTTTCCTTTCTGCGAAAACGATGTTTGATACTTTTGAAGGCAATGCGGAAGGCTGTTACCTGTATTCAAGGCATTCTTCGCCAAGCAACCTCTACCTGGACAAAGCAATGGCCTCCATGGAAGGGACTGAAGCGGCGAATGTCGCGGCATCAGGTATGGGTGCGATAACTTCAACATTGTTGCAACTGTGCAGCCAGGGCGACCACATTATTTCGAGTCGAACCATTTATGGCGGTACCTATGCTTTCCTGAAGAACTTCGCGCCAAAATTCGGGATCGACACTACGTTTGTGGATATTACAAAAACGGCCGCCGTTGAAGCCGCCATTACGCCGCTGACCAAAGTAATCTATTGTGAGACCGTAAGCAATCCGTTGCTTGAAGTGGCCGATATTGCTGCATTATCAAAAATAGCAAAACAATACGGGTTGCAATTGGTTGTCGACAATACGTTTTCTCCATTGTCGGTATCACCTGCAAAACTGGGTGCCGACATCGTTATCCACAGTTTAACAAAATACATCAACGGCAGCAGCGATACCGTAGGTGGTGTAACCTGTGCGTCGCGGGCATTTATTGACGGCATGAAGAACGTTAATAACGGGGCTGCTATGCTGCTTGGGCCAACTATGGACAGCTTCCGATCTGCGAGTATTATGAAGAACCTGCGGACGCTGCACATCAGGATGAAACAGCACAGCCACAACGCGATGTACCTGGCGAAGCAATTTGAAAGGGATGGACTCAAAACGGTCTATCCCGGACTTGAAAGCCATCCGAGTCACGAGACATACAAGACGATGATTAACCCCGAATATGGATTTGGCGGAATGATGACGGTGGACGCGGGCTCTTTGGAACAAGCCAATACACTGATGGAACTGATGCAGGAACGCAATCTGGGATATCTTGCGGTGAGTTTGGGCTTCTACAAAACCCTGTTCAGTGCGCCGGGCACTTCCACATCGAGCGAGATTCCGTTGGAAGAGCAAAGGCAGATGGGCCTGACAGACGGTTTGATACGCTTTTCAATCGGTTTGGATAACGATATCGAACGCACCTACCGTATGATGCGACAATGTATGGAAGAAACGGGTGTGCTAAGCGCTACCACAGCCCTTTAATTTTAGAAAAAGCAATAAAAAAACCCGCAACTTTTAGCTGCGGGTTTTTAATTTTATGCCGGTTGACTGAGTTTGCTGTTTTTCCTACTGTAACCAAAATAAATCGCCAGCCCGATGAGCAGCCAGATGGTAAAGTAAATCCAGTTCCATACGCTTAGCTCGGCCATCATGTAAAGGCAACTTACCAATCCAAGTAATGGTATGAGTGATAAATTCTGACGGTAGGACCAAACCACCAAACCAAGCAGCACTATAATAAAAATCCACATCGGAATTTTGTGCTTGAATAATGAAAAGCCTGTCTCATATTTGATACTGTCCGGGATGGGTAAAGAAGCCACAACCTGCTCATAATCGCCGGTTTCCTGATGGCTTGCCAGTACACCTTCCAAATCGGTTTCCTGTTGCCGGGGAATCAGGATAGCACGTACCGCATCGGACTGTGTTTTATCTAAAGCGGTGACAATGTCGGCAGGCTCCAGAACCTGTCTTTCATTCGTCACAAAATCCATTGTCGCTTTGTTATTTACGGTAAAAGCAATGGTTACGCCAATAATCAATAAAATTGGGAAAATAAACTTCGAATTAACGTAAGGCGTCCTGAATTTTCCTCGGGGGATATCCTTGTTCTGCAACACCAGCACACCGGCGCAAACCAATACAAAAGCAAACAAAGTCCCGATGCTGCAAAGGTCTGTCACCATAGTAAGGTTCATGAACAATGCCGGTATCGCAACGACAAAACCGGTTACAATGGTCGCATAGGACGGTGTCTTGAATTTGGGGTGTACCCGAGAGAATTTCTTAGGCAACAGCCCATCGCGGCTCATACTCATCCATATCCTTGGTTGTCCCATCTGGAATACCAGCAATACGCTTGCCATGGCTACTACAGCGCTTACAGCAATAATACCAGACATCCATTTCAAATCCAGCTTATCAAACACGAATGCCAATGGATCACCCACATTCAGGTCTGAATAATTTACCATGCCGGTAAGTACCAAAGCGATAATTACATATAAGATCGTACAGATGATAATTGCCCACATCATCCCGCGCGGCAAGTCCCGTTGCGGGTTTTTACATTCCTCAGCGGTAGTCGAGATGGCATCGAAGCCGATATAAGCGAAGAACACGGCAGATACACCCTTTAGTACCCCTCCTACGCCATTTGGCGCAAAGGGGCTCCAGTTATCCATATCAACATAAAAAATACCAACAGCAATCACGAGCAAAATGATGCATAGTTTGACCACTACCATCAGGTTGCTGGCATTTCTGGATTCTTTCATACCCCTGTAGACCAAATAGGTAATCAACACGATAATAAACAGGGCAGGCAAATCGGCGACAAAATGAAAAGAACCTATAGTTGGTGCGCTGTTCCACGCATTATAAGCATTCTGCAACCCCTCGCTCAAGCCGTCGAAAGGCTTGCCTGCTTTCATCAGCGCGGTTGCTTCATTAAAGCCATTGGAA
>CALRKC020000182.1:0-5655 GCA_943367895.1 Erythrobacter sanguineus
AAACCAATATGGCAAATACCGATGGACTGATTCCCGGCGCAGATGACTTGTTCTATGGCGGTGACATGGATAAATGGGTTCGCTTTGCCAATACGTTTAAGTTGAAATTGTACAATCAGACACGTCTAACACCGGATTTTGACCAGGCGGGATTTGATGCATTGATCGCCGAAGGCAACTTCTTTACCTCCAGCGATGATGATTTTCAGTTCACACAAACTGCCAATCTATCGCCGACGGACGAACGTAATAAGTTTTTTCTGGAGTCTTACAACAGCACCCAGTTTTCAACTTACATGAGCCCTTGGTTTTATGAAATCTTAAAGGGAATGAACCCAAATATACATACCGGTAACGAAGACCCCCGTATCCCATACTACTTTTACAATCAGTTAGCGGCAGGTGAGTTCCCTCCGGATCAGGGCGATGCAAGTACCGGAGACCCAAGAGCAGATTATTGGGATGCATCCACTGGATTTTTCAGTATCCGCTTTGGAAGCGTTGGGCCAAACCGCGACTTCAGTGCTGAGAATTCATATACTTATCCTGGGATTTTCCCTGCAGGAGGAAGATATGACGATGGTGGTGCAGAAGTAATGAGCGGAAACACCGCAACCGGCATCGCACCTCACAGGATCTTGACTTATGATGAATTCCTTTACATCCAGGCCGAATTAATGCAAGTCGGAAAATTAACCGGAGATGCAGGTGCCAAACTGCAGGAAGCAATAACTGCCAGCTTTGCCAAGGTAGACGAGGTCGTTGCAGAAAACGGTTCTTCGCAAACAATCCCGGTATTAACAGGCAGTGGTGAAGTAACAGCCTTTATTGCCGACGTTATGGCTGAGTTTGCTGCAGCTTCTGCTGATAAAAAACTGGAAATTATTATGACCCAAAAATGGGTTGGCACATTTGGTGATCCAGCAGATCAGTACAATGATTACAGAAGGACCGGCTATCCGGTTTTGGCGAATCCTGATTCTAATACTCCGGAATACCAACTTGACAATGCTGACGGATTCCCTATAATCGACTCGCAAACAGTGTTAAACAACCCGTTCCAACTGTCTTTCTTTTGGCCACAAAATGAATTAAACACAAACCAGAATGCGCCTGAACAGAAAAACCCAGGCTCATACAGAATTTTTTGGGATGTTAACTAAATAAAAAAAATTATGAAAAAATTCAAATTAATATTCACTTTACTGGCGCTTATAGTACTAGTCCCCTCCTGCGAAAATGACGGCGGAGACTCAAAACTTACACTTTTGGAAGGCGCCGTACCAAACATCCAAAAGGTTGGTACTACTGATAGTTTTATCAATCTTATTGCGGTGAATTCCGGCTCAGGCATTTCGCTTGGATTCACAGTCGATGAGGGCCGTGGCGATGTCGCCTCTATGGATGTCGTCCTTTTTTACAAAAAAGGGAGTGGCGAGGTTTATAAGGGAACTCTGGCTACTGCTGTAACAACGTTTCCTTCCACATACACAATCACACAGGAAGATATCTATGCGACATTCGATGAAGTAAATGACGCTTCAGATTTCGAAATTGGAGATCAATTGATCGTGACTGCTGATATTACACTTGACGATGGACGGGTGATAAAACTGCTGACTGACGAGGGCGTTCCAAATTTTGGTGCAAACGTGTCTACAACTGCTGCCTTTACCGTATTACAGACGTACAATGTAGCGTGTCCATCTGATTTAGGAGGTTCTTATACGGTATCAACTACTGCAACGTCGACAGATCCGGGGCCATCAGCATCCGAAAATCCGATATCAAATTTCCCCTACACCGTAACCATTACGGATAATGGCGGCGGAAATTATTCTGTTTCGGATGCGTTTGGAGGGGTTTACATCCTTTGGTACGACATCTATGGATTGGATTTTGAAGTGGAAGGCACATTTGATGACGTTTGTGGTGTTATCTCAGGGACTTTCCCAGAGCCATTCGGGACCGACGTAGTTTTCGACGGAACCGTGAATCCAGAAAATGGTGTAATTACAATACACTGGATTAATGGTTACGATGATGAAGGAACCTCAGTGTATACTCCCGTGGATTAACCAAAAAACAATCTTTAATAAAAGGCTGACCGTATGGTCGGCCTTTTTTATATCTTTGCCGCATGGAAAAAGAACAGCAGATTTTCGGGATCAGGGCCATTATCGAGGCTATTACAGCAAAAAAAGAAATCGATAAGGTGTTTATTCAAAAAGACGCATCAAGCGAATTGATGAAGGACCTGATGAAGGTAATGAAGCGGAATAATATTAATTTTTCCTATGTCCCGGTCGAAAAACTGAACCGACTGACGCCAAACAACCATCAGGGGGCAATCGCATCTATTTCACCAGTAAGTTTCTATGACCTGGAATCACTGACAGAAAAAGTCATGGCAACCGGAAAAATGCCATTGCTGCTAATTTTAGATCAAATTTCCGACGCAAGGAACTTCGGCGCCATTATCCGTACTGCTGAATGTACCGGAGTTGATGGAATCATCGTGCAAAAAGCAGGTTCTGCGCCAGTCAATGGCGACACTGTAAAAACGTCGGCCGGAGCTGTTTTTAATGTACCCATTTGTAAAGTGGAACACATAAAAGACGCCATTTTCTATCTCCAGGGTTCCGGAATTAAAACAGTGGCGGCGACTGAAAAAACGGAGCAAAATCTTTTCGACATTACCTTAAATGAACCTTTGGCAATCATCATGGGATCAGAAGACCGGGGAATCAATCCTTCAGTATTAAAAATAGTTGATGAGAAAGCGAAACTCCCTATGTTCGGGAGTATCGGGTCATTGAATGTTTCGGTTGCATGTGGGGCTTTCCTTTATGAAGTGGTACGCCAGCGCAGTTAATCATTGTCAGAATTCTCTTCTTTTTCTATTTCAGGTATAAAATCATATACAATCCTATATCCTGGGAAAATTTCTTCAGGTTCTGGTTCAGGAGGCGGTGGCGGATTTACAAAACGTCCATTCTCATCGAAACGCTGCATGAATTTATCTTCAGACGGATTATAATCGGGTTTTTCCCACTCATAACGGATTTCTTTACGATAGTCAGGGGTTTTGTACAAAACTGAAAATACGAAACCGACAATCAGTCCGCTGAGATGGCCTTCCCACGAGATTTTTTCATCTACACCGGGGAATACGAACCAAATAAGGCTTCCATAAATTAGTATCACGCCCATAGAGAGTGCAACAAGACGATAGTATCCTGTCCTGATTCCTTTGAAGAAAATAAAACTGACCAAAACATAAATCAGCGAGCTTGCCCCAATATGAAATGCATCACGGGCGATAACCCAGGTTAGTAAACCAGACAACAATATACCGTAACCCATAACTTTGTAAGTGAGCTCACGGTAAAAGAAACGCAGTGCGGCGAGCAGGATAAACAAGGGGATGGAATTATTGAATAAATGTTTGATGTCGCCATGGAGAAAGGGACTAAACAATATTCCGCGAAGTCCTTCGAAAGTGCGTGGGTAAATTCCGTAATCCCTTAAATGCAAATAGAATTTTGCATTGGCCCAAAAAACAACCCACAGTGACAATACCGAAAAAAGCGGTATGGCTACTACGGAAATCGAAAATTTAAAATGGTTATCGTTCATTGGTAGGGTAATAGTTGTTTCGGGAATATCAAACATTTGTCCAAATCTTCATTGATGCTATTTTGTCAGTTTTTACGACATACCCTAGCCCGGATGGCAGCGGAAATCCTTTTTTTGCCTGGGTTATGCGAAACTTGAGCCCAAAATATTCATGGCAAAAAAAGATTGCAGCGTACAGCCGGAATAGCTCCCGAAAATAAAAATCCTTTCACATAAAAAATTGTAATTTTGCATTTATGGAAGCACCTTTAGCGGAACGTGTACGACCGAAAAAACTGGAAGATTATGTAAGTCAGGAGCATTTGGTGGGACCAAAAGGTTCACTGACGCTGCAAATTGAAAAGGGCATTATTCCCTCACTTATTTTCTGGGGACCACCGGGAACGGGAAAAACGACTTTGGCTGAGATCATCGCGGAAGAATCAAAACGTCCGTTTTATATCCTTAGTGCCATCAATTCGGGGGTAAAAGACATCCGTGACGTGATAGACAAAGCCAAGCAAAGTGGTGGTCTTTTTACGGCTAAAAACCCTATTTTATTTATTGACGAGATCCACCGTTTCAGTAAGTCACAGCAGGATTCTTTGCTGGCTGCAGTGGAAAAAGGCTGGATTACACTGATTGGAGCCACCACTGAAAACCCAAGTTTTGAAGTGATTCCCGCATTACTGTCGAGATGTCAGGTTTATGTGCTGAATGCGTTTTCAAGAGTAGATTTGGAGCAACTGCTTCACCGGGCCATCGAAAAAGATGTTCTCCTTCAGACTAAAAAAATCGAGCTTAAGGAGACCGAAGCATTGCTAAGGCTCTCAGGCGGAGACGGCAGAAAGTTGCTGAACATCTTTGAATTGGTTGTAAACGCTTCTCCTAAAGATAAAATCACGATTACGAACAATGAAGTGCTGCGGCTGGCCCAGCAGCATACCATACGCTATGATAAAACCGGTGAACAGCACTATGATATTGTTTCAGCCTTTATCAAGTCGATACGCGGTAGCGATCCGAATGGTGCGGTTTACTGGCTTGCACGGATGATTGAAGGCGGAGAAGATGTCAAATTCATTGCCAGACGAATGCTTATTCTTGCCAGCGAAGACATCGGAAATGCAAATCCTACGGCATTAATTATGGCGAATAATACTTTTCAGGCCGTGACAACCATCGGCTATCCGGAAAGCAGGATTATCTTAAGCCAATGTGCCGTATATCTCGCTACTTCCCCAAAAAGCAATGCGAGTTATCTGGCGATAGGAAAAGCACAACAGCTTGTAAAACAGACGGGCGATCTGCCGGTGCCATTACATTTGCGCAATGCCCCGACGAAATTAATGAAGGAATTGGGATACGGTGACGACTATAAGTATGCTCATGATTACAGTAACAATTTCGCCGAACAGGAATTTCTGCCAGATGCGCTTGTCAACACCGTCATTTATGATCCGGGAAACAATTCAAGGGAAAATGCAACACGTGATTTCCTGAAAAACCGCTGGAAAAACAAGTACGGTTATTAGAACTTTAAATCGGTTTGTTCGGAAACCAGTTGATCGTTTGCATAGTATTCAAAAAACCAATTTCCGGTTTTCTTTATCAAAACCCCTTGTCTGCCCTGTGACGTAGCAATGTAAACTCCAGGATCGGTCGTTTTTAACAATTTAAATTTTACGGTATCCGAGTTTTCATCGATCACAAGATATCCGTTTGCGGTCTGTTCTATTGATATTTTTGCTGCATTAGCGCTGGCCGATTTGATTTCTGTCGTGGCAATTTCCTTAGCTGAGTTTGGCGAAACCTTGATATCGCCCGACTGAGGCTTCTTTTCAATAGTTGATGTGGATTGTCCTGAATATTTGTAGTTAATCGATTTAATGGATTGAAATGCGTTGTCCATCGCTTCCCTATACGCCTCATCAAAATCTTTTTTCTTGCTGGTGCCCGGAGCGCTCTTAAATACAACGATATTCTGGCAATCCCTGAAGACGATTGTGAGCCTGGTTGCAAGAAACGAACCGGTCC
>CALRKC020000183.1:0-5654 GCA_943367895.1 Erythrobacter sanguineus
GGAAGCAATACCATTGATGTGAAACCCACCGGTTCCGTCGAAATGGACCTTGGTGTGCGCTATACCAAACAGGATAATCCTGCTTTCTCACCACGAAACCGCTCTGCCATTACCTTTGACTTTGACCAGCGGATCAGTATGGCCCTGCAGGGGAAAGTGGGTACCAGGCTGAACGTGAATGCAAATTATGATACCGAGTCTACTTTTGCTTTCCAAAACCTTATTAAACTGGAATATGCTCCTACAGAAGACGATATCCTACAGAAAATTGAAGTAGGTAACGTGAGCATGCCGTTGAACAGTACCCTGATTAAAGGCGCCCAAAGCCTTTTCGGCGTTAAGGCACAATTCCAGTTCGGGCGCACTACCATTACAGGAGTATATTCTGAGCAGAAGTCACAAACCAAAGCCGTCGTAGCCCAGGGAGGCGGTACCGTACAGGATTTCGACCTGTTTGCGCTGGACTATGATTCGGACAGGCACTTCTTTCTTTCCCAATTTTTCCGAAATGAGTATGATGCTGCCTTGCGCGCTTATCCAACGATTGACAGCCGTGTGCAAATTACGCGTATTGAGGTTTGGGTAACCAATAAACAGAACAGAATTACTACACAGGATAATAACCTAAGGAATATAGTGGCACTTCAGGATTTGGGGGAGTCAAGGGTTACGAACAAAACGGATGCAGAGATTGTAATCCTGAACAACCCTGCGAATTTTTTCAATGTGCCGGCGGACAGTCCCTCGGATAATGCCAATAACAAGTACGACCCGGATGCAATTGGAACAACAAACGGATTCCTGAACGCGACAATCAGAGAAGTATCTACCACCAACGACAATTCCTTCAATTTCCCCCCGACCGATAACGTTGATGTTAACGAAGGACAGGATTATGTTAAACTTGAAAACGCCAGAAAATTAACGGCAACGGAGTTTACGTACCATCCGCAATTGGGATACATTTCGCTACAGCAACGCCTCGCCAACGACGAGGTTTTGGCAGTAGCTTATCAATATACTATTGGTGACGAAGTATACCAGGTAGGAGAGTTCGGTAACGGCGGTGTTGAATCTACAATCGTAAACGGTTCAATCCCTCAGAATCAGACTATTGTCACGCAAAGTCTTGTACTCAAGTTATTGAAAAGTAATCTGACTAATGTTGAAAGAACCATCGCAACGCCATCAGGGCCGGTTGTGTACAGTACGCCAATCTGGAACCTTATGATGAAGAACATCTACCAGATCGCTCCCGGCGGACAGCTGGAGCAGGAGGATTTCAGGTTCAATATCTTATACACTGACCCATCGCCGCTGAATTATATTACGCCTGTGGGCAACACGACTTTGCCCGCTGACGTGACCAATACACCTCTTCTTAAAGTATTTAAAGTAGATAGGCTAAATGCCACCAACGACCCGCAACCTAATGCAAATGGAGGTTTCGGTGACGGTTTCTTTGACTTCATTCCTGGACTTACAGTTGACTCGCAAAATGGTAGAATCATCTTTACTACCGTAGAACCATTTGGAGAGTATTTATTTAACAAACTCCGTTCCAGTCCAACTGAAAATTATAACGGTAACCAAAACTCCATTACGGATTACAACGTTAACCAGGCCAAGTATGTATTCAAGACCATGTACCGGAGTACACAGGCAAAGGCACTTCAGGAAAGTGAGAAAAACAAATTTGAGTTGCGCGGGAAGTACAAATCTACCGCTGGTGACGGTATCGCGATTGGCGCCTATAATGTGCCAAGAGGATCCGTCGTCGTAACTGCTGGCGGAAGGGTATTGCAGGAAGGTCTTGATTATTCCGTGAACTATCAGTTAGGAAGGGTCATTATTCTGGACCCGGCACTTGCCACCTCAAATGTTCCTATTAACATCTCAGTAGAAAACAATTCGGTTTTCGGGCAGCAGACAAGGCGGTTTATTGGATTTAATGTCGAACATAAGTTCTCTGATAAATTCGTTTTGGGAGCGACTTTCCTTAAGATGACTGAAAGACCATTTACCACCAAGTCGAACTACGGACAGGAGTCTGTTAATAATACCATCTTTGGATTTAATGGAAACTTCGCCACGGAAGTTCCTTTCCTTACAAGACTCGTAAATAAGCTGCCCAATATTGATACCGATGTTCCTTCAAATAATTCGTTCCGGGGTGAGGTAGCGTGGCTAAAGCCGAATGCGCCAAAGGCAGATCGTTTTGAAGGCGAGTCCACCATTTATGTTGATGATTTTGAGGGATCACAGACCTCTATCGACATGAAGTCACCATTGGCATGGAGCCTGTCTTCGGTTCCCGTTAAAAAAGATATGGCTACCAATCCGGAATTTGGAGGTGATTTGACTTCAATTGACTATGGCTTTAAACGCGCCAAACTCTCTTGGTATACCATCGATCCGGTGTTTTATACCTCGGACAGGCCGGGTGGGCTGACCGATCAGGATATGGCCCTAAACACTTCCAGAAGGGTGTATATCAACGAACTTTTCCCTGAGACGGATATTGCAGACGGACAGCAGAACGTGCTGAATACACTGGACCTCACCTATTATCCACAGGAAAGAGGGCCTTATAACTTCGATACTGCCGGTATCGGTGGGACATTGCCGAACCCCCAGGACAATTTCGGGGGTATTATGCGCTCCATAAGCTCAACGAATTTTGAGCAGAGTAATGTCGAGTATATCCAATTCTGGATGATGGATCCCTATTATCCGGCTGCCGATCCAAACAGTGAAAACCCAACAAACATTGGTCAGATATATTTCAACCTTGGGGAAATTTCAGAAGATGTACTAAAGGATGGTAAGAAACAGTATGAGAATGGACTGCCTGAAGCCGGCTCTGACCAGGCAGCAACTCCCGCGCCGCCCTGGGGCCGCATTCCTGCATCGCAATCCCTTATTTACGCTTTTGATACCAGCAATGCAAACCGTGCAGTACAGGATGTAGGTCTTGACGGACTGGACAATGTGGCGGAGGCTGCGCAATTCCCGGCATTTGCCATTAAAGATCCCGCTGCGGATGACTATGAGTTTTACCTGACCGCTGATGGCGATGTCGTACAGCGTTATAAAAATTACAACGGTTTGGAAGGAAACTCTCCGGTGAGCGTTTCAGACAACAACCGGGGAAATTCGACGTTGCCGGATGTGGAAGACATCAATAGGGATAATACAATGAATACGATTGATGCCTATTATCAGTATCATATTGATGTAAGACCCAATATGCAGGTGGGTGAAAACTATATTACAGAAGTTTTCCCGACAACAAGCCGTGTCCCGGGCCCGGGTAACCAAACGATTCCCGTGCGCTGGATCCAGTTCAAGATTCCGATTGATCAGGGTGATGCAACGGAAAAAGTCGGTCCGATAGAAGATTTCAGGTCAATCCGTTTTATGAGGATGTTCACCACCAAATTTACCGAACAGGTAACGTTGCGTTTTGGTACGCTTGATTTGGTTCGTGGCGAATGGAGAAGATACGCCAATTCACTTGAAGCAAATGGCGATGACCCTGACGACGACGATACCGATTTTGATGTAATCGCCGTAAACCTTCAGGAAAACGGAGATCGTCTGCCAATCAATTACGTGACGCCACCAAATGTCGTAAGGGAACAATTGTATAATAACAATACCGTGATCAATCAGAATGAGCAGTCACTTTCGCTAAGGGTAAATGGATTGCAACCAAACGATTCACGTGGTGTTTTTAAGAATGTTGATGTTGATATGCGCCAGTTTAAGAAGTTGAAAATGTTCCTTCACGCAGAATCACTGCCGCAGCAAACCGAAGTGCATGATAATGAAATGGCAGGTTTTATCCGATTCGGAAATGACTTTACACAAAACTATTATCAGGTAGCCCTTCCGCTAAAAGTTACGGTTCCCGGCGCTTCCGCAAGACTTCCGGAAGAAGAAGTATGGCCGGAAGAAAATGAAATCGATGTAAAATTAGAATTACTCACCAAATTGAAAGTCTACGCAATGAACCATCCTGACGAATTTGTCGATGGTGTCCTGACAAAAACAGAAGATCAATTGGATGAATCTGCGGCCGACAAGCCCAACAAACTGACATTGAGTATCAAAGGTAATCCGAATTTTGGTCAGGTGAGGACATTGATGGTGGGTATCAATAACAATACGCAGACTGGTGTGGATCCCGACGGAAACCCTCTGAGTCCGGTTCCGGTGATCGGCGAAGTCTGGTTCAACGAGTTAAGGCTTTCTGAAATGGACAATAAAGGCGGTATGGCCGCTGTTGCCAGCCTGGATACCAATCTGGCTGATTTTATGACACTGTCAGCTACCGGAAAAATGAGTACGATCGGGTTTGGCGCATTGGAAGACGGTCCTAATGAGAGAAGTCGTGAAGATGCCAAACAGTACAGTATTGTTACCAATATGAACCTTGGCAAACTGCTTCCGAAAAAATGGGGCGTGGTACTTCCTTTCAATTACGGTGTGGGGGAAGAGATCGTTACACCGGAATATGACCCGTATAACAGGGATATTACGCTTGCATTGCTGCTGGACCAAACGCCGAATGTGGGTCAGCGTAACAATATTGAGGAGCGTGCTATCGAGTATACCAAAACAACCAGCATTAATTTTATTGGGGTTAAAAAAGAAAGAAGCCCGGATCAGAAAACACATATTTATGACCCCGAGAATATCACGCTTTCACATTCATTTAATGAAACGCTGAAGCACGATTATGAGATTCAGGAATATGTGGACCAACAGGTGCGAAGCACAGTCGATTACAGTTTTAATTTCCAGCCAAAACCGGTGGAGCCATTTAAGAAAACGAAATTCATGTCTAAAAGCAGTTATTGGAAACTATTGAGTGATTTCAACTTTAATTACCTGCCATCCAACCTGACTTTCAGTTCTTCTATAGTTCGGAATTACAACCGCCAGCAGTTTCGCCAGGTCGACGGTATTGAAGGTATTGCAATTGATCCGTTATACAGAAGGAATTTCATGTTCAATTACCAATACGGCTTCAATTACAACCTGACAAAAAACCTGAAACTGAATTATACCGGAGCATCGAATAACATCATCAAGAATAATTTTGACGATTCTCTTACCATCTATGATGATTATTGGAACATTGGTGATCCGAACCAACATACTCAGCAACTGACGTTGAACTACGAGTTGCCTTTAAATAAGCTGCCTTTCCTGAGCTTCCTGAAATCAACCTACACCTATACCGGTGACTACAGCTGGCAAAGAGCTTCTGAGGCAATGTCCAATTTTGAGGACAGGGACGGTAATTTCTACAATCTCGGAAATACCATCCAGAATAATGGAGCGCATCGTTTAAACACAACTTTAAACCTTGAACTGCTTTATAAGTATTTGGGGTTGACAAAATCCAAGACCGCTGCAAAAGCGCCCGTAAAAGCCCCTGCTCCAAAGCCCGGACAGAAAGTGACCAACACCCAGGCGCCACCCCAAAAAGAAGCGAATGTCTTGGTTGATGGCGTCATCGGAGTGCTGACCAGCCTTAAAAACCTTCAGGTAAACTACACTGAAAGTGCCGGTACAGTGTTGCCCGGTTATTTGCCTAGTGTTGGATTTTTCGGGTCGTCAAGACCTACCATGGGTTTTGTATT
>CALRKC020000184.1:0-5637 GCA_943367895.1 Erythrobacter sanguineus
CTGGAAGTGTTGCATAAACAATTACAAACACTCAAAATTGAAATCAAGCGTCCGTTCTGGGTTTTCTCTGAAGCAGATGGCTTCGAGCAGTTTTATTTTTTCTACCTTGATGAAAAAACTGAAGATCCTAATGTATATTTTTTTACCTATCTTGATGACAATGAAAGCCATATTTATGCGCTTAACGATAAATTCAGTGAATTTATAAATAATGTCATTGATGAGTCTATCTTATATGCAAAAAGGGGGTATTGATACATGATGAAAACTTATCATACAATATAAACATTTGATATTAGTTGATATTATTACCCATATCCTTATTAATTAAAATGAAATATAGTTTTATTGTTCGTGAAGTATCAGATATTAAGTTTTATCTCATTGAAAGTCCAAATGCAAGAATTTTAGAAAATCTTGGGGTTTATCCATGGACACCAACTAAAATTCAGCAGATTGTTAATGGTCTTGTTTCTGTACAAAAGGGTAAAAAGGAATTCAAGTGGGCTAATGAGGATGTGCATTTCGTTGCATACCCTGAAGCCGTATATTTTTTTGATCTTATGGCTGAGAGGGTGGGAAAAGCAAACAAACATCAGGACTTTACGATGTCTCATGAAACGTTTATTACTTTCTTAAAGGATTTTAAAAAATTCGTAGAGAAGAATTGATATAGGTTTCGCTTCGAATAAAAACTACAATGTGACGGTTGTAGTTTTTTTATATCTTTAAAGTAAACGGGATGCCAAATTAATAAATAGCTGATGTGATATGCGTTGTGGGCACGAGCGTGACGCTCGCGCCAGCGGGGGGAAAAAAGAGGAGTTAAAATCATTGTGGGTCTCAAAGAGATACAAAAATTAAAATAATCATGGATACAATATTTATAATAAATAAGATTTTCGTTGAAAGAGATTTTATAAAATCCAAAATTAACGAAATTGCCAAAAAATCAAAATTTAAGTATTTCAGTCATTACGAAATTGGAATTTCAATCGGAGATTTTGGTGATCGACTGACTTTTGGGGGAATGTTCAAAGAATATTTCGACGAAACCCTTGAGAATAAAAATTTCATCGAGGGTTATGGATGTATCATGACCTGCCATTTTGAGTCTGATGAAAACATCCTGATGCCTTTCCTTAAATTATTTGTTGCTGCATTTCCTGATTTTATAGTATATGATGACACTATTGGAGGAACAGAAGATGAACCCCATTTATATACAAAAGCGCATATTGAAAAATTCAATGGAGCAGATTATATGGAATTGTTTAAAAATCCGCCGGAGGATATTGGTGATATAGTTTAATAATATCCTGACTAATTGTCAAGGATTACTGTGTAAGTTTGTTCCTCCCCGATCGCTCGGATATATACACGTTTCGATAGCGCGAAATTACTTCTTCAGTTCGCTGCGCTCGTGTGCATTCCGTGCCCACAACACATATCAAAAACTACAATTCAGGTTGTAGTTTTTTTATATCTTTAAATTAAACGGGATGCCAAATTAATAAATAGCTGATGTGATGTGCGTTGCGGGCACGAGCGTGACGCTCGCGCCAGCGGGGGGGTATATGACATGGATAACATTATTATCGTTACACCAAAATTTCATAAGGAAATTTTAGCTCCCGCTTATCATTATGGTTATGGATATTAAATTAACAACATGGAAAATTTATTAAATAGAGGTCAATTAATTGAACTAGGTATTAAAATTTTAAACTTTCAAGGAACAGATGAAGAACACACAAAATTAATGTTACTCTTCGATGAAAATGTACCCTACCCTAATGGCTCAACTCTTTTTTTCTACCCGGAAAACTATAACGCCAGGAGGGATGATCGTTCAAAATACAATCCGAGTGTTGAAGAGGTTGTAGATAAGTGCCTGGCATATAAACCGATTCAATTGTAGAAAATTTAGTCTTGTTCACGGCTTATGCATGTTTGTAAGCTAGCACGGGTGTCACGCTCGAGCCCGCAATCGCTAGGATATGCATGCAACTGATAGCGCCGATTTACTTCGTCAGTTCGCTTCGCTCGTGTATAATCCGTGCAACGCACATCAAAAACTACAATGTGACGGTTGTAGTTTTTTTATATCTTTAAAGTAAACGAGATCCCAAATTAATAAATAGCTGATTTGATATGCGTTGTGGGCACGAGCGTGACGCTCGCGCCAGCGGGGGTGGATGAATGAATCAGCAGTACAATGTCTCCGGTTTTTAGTAAAACTACCGCGTAAACGAAACCGAAAACCCGCTCCGTATCAAACTCATATTTTGCACACCTTTCCGGTCCCGGATCAGTACCTTGAAATCTCCGGTGAAGGCCTTGCAGGTTTCTTCTTTGCCTTCGTAAACAATAGTGACCTTATTTCGGGTCATCGTCCAGGTAAAAGGCTCCGAGTCTTTGTCCGGTAAATTGAAATTTCCGGTATTGTTCGATTTGAAATATACCGTCATCTTAATTGAAGTATCTGCAGTCTCTCCTGTTTTGGTTTTCTCCAAAACCCAATTCCCCCGGATCTGTTCCTCAATATCAACCGGTGCAGTCTGTGAATGTCCTTTTGGTGCTGCAACAAGCAGCAGTATCAGCAGTAAGTGTTTCATAAATTGATTTTATATCGTGCGTTTGGAATTCAAATATAGGGTATTGCCGCGGATTGGGAAAGTTTTCAGTCGCAGTCGCAGTGTCAGTCTCAGTCTCAGTCTCAGTCTCGGTCGCAGTCTCAGTCTCGGTCGCAGTCTCAGTCGCGCTCGCAGTCTCAGTCGCGCTCGCAGTCGCGGTCGCAGTCAAAGTCGCAGTGTCAGTCGGCGGTGGGCAATGCTGTCAAAATTGAAGCAGCTGTGTTTATATTAACCAGAGGAGAAACTGTTCACTGAGGCTGCGACGGAAACAGCACTATTCATTCCATCCCGAAATAGTATAGGTATAGACGGAGGATTGTGTAACATCAACCTTCAGGTTGCCGGCGAACCCTCTTACGAGCCCCTCTGTTTCCCAATTCCCTTTTGTGAATTTAAATTGGGCAGGGTTGTGCATTTTAAGCGTAATGGTTCTCTCGAAAGCAGATTTCCTGTTCATCCGGATTTTGCCGGGATCCCAATTCCCCAGCTCAGGCTGGTTGCCCGTAATGTAGACTACATCATCCTCGTTGGGTACCGTAAGCAATACGGTTACGTCATAAGTTTCTGCGGAATACGTATTGTCCTTTCTTTGGGTATAAGCAAAGTATTCGGTCAGGCCATTTTGAAGGGAAGGCAGGTAGGTGTTCCAGTGCCCTTCTTCCGGATAAGATTTGATTACGACATTCAGCTTCGCTTTGGCCGCTTCAGAACGGTTCAGGAAATCATAAAACTTTTTCCGGGCCGGTTTCCATGCCTGCCAGCCTTTAATGGTCTCTTCATTGGCATTGCTTATGTACAGGAACTTTTCGCCGGAAACTGTCTTGTAATCATACGATTCGAATTGCCCGACCAATGCGTCTTCATCATTGCAAAGGTTGGGTGAAATCGCAATATAATGGGAAAAAATCCGGGCATCCTTAATAAACGAATACAGTATAAATGCAGCACTGTTCGAATGTCCAATCGCAATCCGGGTTCCACTCACGCTATAATGACTGCCGATATAAGGAATGGCCTCTTCACGGACAAAGCGCACGAAATTATCGGCATTGCCGGCATAAGCGCCCCATTTTTCCTGATAGGCTTTTGTTTTCTGTACCGGGAGCAGGTCATTGTTGCGCTTCTCAAAAGGAGAGACTACGCCAACCACTACGTATTGCGCACCATTGGTATCCATGAAACTCAAAAGAGAATGGGCAAGGTCAAACATATCCCTGTTTTGTGCATCAAATACGAAAATCACATCGTACACCCGTAGCGGATCATCACCATAATCGAAAGGTGTATATACCAGCAATTCGCGCTGCCCGTCCATGATTTCGGAATCTATAGACACCGTTTCAATTTTTTGTGCCATACACAACACCTGAATGAAGAGGACAATAAAAGAGATCTTTTTCATGGGGTTTATCGTTTTAGGTATTCAGACCAAAGCAGTCCTTCGGGTAATGCCGTTTGGTATGAGATACTGAATATACAGATATCCTGAACGTTTCCTGAGTATCATCTGCGGAAGCGATAATATGCAATATCGTATCAATCGTTGAAACAGCAAAGACATCGTGAATAATGGTAAAGCCATTTTCTGCAATGGCCATCGTATGTTTCGCTGTGTCCATAGTTGTTTTATATTTCGAAGATAGGAAAAAGTTTGCAGTCACAGTCACAGTGAGCAGTGTGCTATGTCGTCAATGGAAATGGGTATGTTGATTAATAATTTGAGGTCGAACGGTTCACAGTGACTGAAAACGGAAACTGCTGACTTTTCCCGCGAAATCGTTATCTTTGCCCCAAATCCAAAGTTTTTATGCTCCGGTTAAATGTAAAGAATGAAACGTCCAGGCTGCGTGCCGTGATCCTCGGTACCGCCGAAAAAAATGAAGACACCCCTACAGCCGATCAGGCCTACGATCCCAAATCTTTAGAACACATCCTTAAAGGGACCTATCCCAAAAATGCGGATATGGAACGCGAAATGGAAGCGTTTTATCAGGTGTTTCAAAAATACGACGTAACCGTATACCGTCCCGGGGTGATTGACAAAGTGAACCAGATTTTTACCCGTGATATCGGCTTTGTCATCGACGATGTTTTCTTCAAGGCCAATATCCTGCCCGATCGTGACAAGGAATTTCCCGCGATAAAGCAGGTGATAGACCAGATTGATCCCGCGAAATTCGTGGAGATAGAAGACCAGGATATCCATATTGAAGGCGGCGACGTCATCCTTCACAACGACCATATTTTCATCGGGACATACAAAGGCCACGACTATCCGCAGATTAAAACGGCGCGGACCAATATGGCCGGGGTGAACTTCATCCGGGAGTATTTTCCGCATAAAACCATACGCGAATTTGATCTGGTGAAGTCGACTACCGAAGCCCGGGACAACGCCCTGCACCTGGATTGCTGTTTCCAGCCCGTCGGGAACGATAAGGCGATTATTTATAAAGACGGTTTCCGAAATGAAAAGGAATATCAGTATCTGCTCGATTTCTTTGGGGAGCAGAACCTGTACCATATCGACCGCCAGGGGATGTATAACATGAATTCGAATGTATTTTCGATTTCGCCGGAAGTGGTCGTGTCCGGAAACAACCCGACGGAATTCGGGAAACTCAATGAATGGCTTCGCAATAACGGCTTCACGGTCGAGGAAATCCCGTATTCAGAGATTTCCAAACAGGAAGGATTGCTGCGTTGCTCTACTCTACCGCTGATACGTGATTAATTTAAAGTTAAAGTGTACGGCCGCAACTTTAAACCTTAAACTGTAAACAAAAAAAACATGAAACAAACTACCAACGCCATATTAATGATCCGCCCGGTCGCTTTTCGTATGAACGAGCAAACGGCGGTCAATAATTATTACCAGAAAGTTTTGGATGGATTAATGCCCGCCACTGTCAATGCCAAAGCGCAACAGGAGTTTGATGCTTTTGTGGAAAAGCTCCGCGCAGCCGGCGTGAATGTCATTGTTGTGGATGATACCATCGAC
>CALRKC020000185.1:0-5617 GCA_943367895.1 Erythrobacter sanguineus
TACCCCGGAATACGAATGGCTTGAAGAAAATCTAAGGGCATTTACCTTTGTCAATGTGCTGATTGTAATTGCCCTGATGTTCTTTATGACGAAGTATATAAAAAAATGGAAAGGAATTGCGGAAAGTTAGGCCCTTTTTACGCAACCTTTGCTATCGGAAAGTATCCCTTAGCAAACAAACACCAATTTATGAAAACCATAAAGAAATCAATGATTGCAAGAACGATACTCATGGCGATGCTATTTATTTCGTTTACAAGCTGTTTGGGTGACAACGACAACGAGAATGAATGCTACGACGCCATTTACGTGGGTGTAAACGACGTTACGGGACCAACAACAGCGACCGTTAACCAACCGATTACCCTGGACGTAAAGTTTAATGTCGTTAACAGCTGTGGCAGTTTCCAGGCATATTATGAGGAAGCCACCGCTACGAATGAAAAAACCATTACAGTCCTGGCGAAGTATCTGGGATGTGATTGTGATCAGGGTATTGTCGAAAAAACAATTCCCTATACTTTTACGGCACTGGCTACCGGAACTTACGTGCTGAAGTTTAAGATTACAAACACCACCTTTAAAACGATTACGATTGTCGCAACCTAGTTAACAGGTAATTTGGGAAGGGTTTTAATATAAAGCGCCTCCACTTTCCTGCGTGCCCAATCCGTTTTACGAAGGAATGTCAGGCTTGATTTTATGGTTGGATTGATATTAAAACACTTCACGGGAATAAGTTCTCCCAGCGTGTCAAATCCATAATAATCCACCAGTTTCTCAAGAATCTGCTGCAATGTTATTCCGTGCAGCGGATCTTTGGATAAATTGCGCTCCATTGCCTTTTTCTATTTCCGGCCAAGTTACTGATAAAATTCAATAAAAAAACCGCTGCCCATCACAGCAGCGGTTTCGGTTATCCACAAAAATCGATAACCCACTTATCAAAACACGCTTAGAAAAACCGAAACTGCTCAGGAAAGAACAGCATCATCGATTCTAGAACAGGAATTTCACGCCAACCTGAAGGCTTCCCATAGTCCTGTCACCAACTGAATTCATCGGATTGGCGTTGAAACCAAACTTTGTGGTCTTGTCGCCGGCATCCGGTTTAACGGTAGACATTCCAACATTCAGGATGGTAAATGAGGTTTCTACAGTCATCCATTTGTTTATAACATAGTCAAATCCAGGTGCCACTTCCAATGCAACCGAAGTCGTTTTGGCATCATTAACCTTATCCTTCCCGAACATAACCGGCAATGCTGATTGGCCGTAGAAAAATAAGCCACCCGAAATATTCCAGTACTTCCTGACCAAAGGCTTGATAACAAAGGTATTGTTGTCAGAAGTTATATTGGTGCCATCATCCTTCTTTGCACTGATTGTACCAATACCTAATCCAACGGTGACTGAAGGCGTGACGAATTTTCCCACAATCGGCAAAATCATACTGGAACTGGATTTGGCGTCACCGGTTTTTTCCGAAGAATAGGAAACCTGACCGGCTGCCCACCAAATACCTTTTAAACCTTCACTTTTTTCCTGTGCCTGTGCAGCAAAACTTAAAAAAATAATTCCTGCAGCCAATAAAACTTTTTTCATTTTACTTTGTTGTTTAAAATTATACAGCAAAGCTATTACCGATCCATTTGGCAGGAAATGACCTACATCATGTGCTATATTTTTTTTTATGCTGAATACTCTTGTATGTTGGCAGATTGAGCAGATTGTTGCTATCTTTGCAGGCCATGTTAAAAACTGTCAATATACTCAACAAACGCGCGCGTTTCGATTATGAAATTATCGAGACCTACACTGCCGGCATCGTCCTCACGGGAACGGAGATAAAATCCATCCGTCTTGGAAAAGCGAATATTACCGAGAGTTTTTGTGAATTCAACAACAATGAATTGTTTGCCATCAATACTTATATTGAGGAATATTCCTTTGGGAACCAATTCAACCACAGCGCCAGGAGTGAGCGCAAACTGCTTTTAAATAAGCGCGAACTGAAAAGCCTCGCCCGAAGCGTTCAGGCAAAAGGACTGACGATTGTACCGCTTAAATTATACACAAATGAGAAAGGTATCGCCAAACTTGACATTGGTTTATGCCGCGGTAAGAAAACCTACGACAAACGGGAAACCCTGAAGGAAAGCGATACGAAACGTGATTTGGATCGTATCAAGAAGGCTTTTAACAATTAAATCGGGTTATTTAAACCCGATAATCTGTTTTTCCGCCTCAATTACTTCCTCAACGTATTTCCTGAATTCGGGATATTCTTCTTTAGTAATATCATCCCACGGCACGGAAACCTTCCGGTGAATCTTAAGGGAATTGGGCTTCAGCAGTTCAAAATTCAGTGAGAAGTTATGCCCTTTATACTGAAACGATTTATTTTCCGGTATTTCCATGAATTTCTTCCCTTCAGCAATGTTCATAATGATTTCGTAATCATAAACCTTCGCATTCTCGTAGCGGACATAGCGTATGTCATAATCCCGTTTCTCGTCTTTTATAAGATCCGGAGTATAGGCACGCTCGATAAATGGAATTTCAATTATCTTAAGGTTTCCAAGACTTTGCAGCTTTTCAGAAATATCAAATTGTGATTCGATACCGATGACTTCGGACTGCGTTTCATCATAAATCGGCTTGGCCGACAAGCCACTGACATTAGCAGCTAATTTTTCGTTATAATCCTCTTCAAGCGCTTTTTTCCTGACATCCTCTGTAAGCGAATTTGAAAAGATCTCTTTACAGTAAGCGTTAAGGAAACCTTTCCGGACCGACTTTAATGAGAAATGCCTTGTCTTATCATTAACATCAACGGTCAGTCTGCTATACAACTGACTTTCCGTTATATTTTCAAATGAAAGATGTTGCAGTCGTGCCTGCTCATTTTCCTTCCTGTCAAACGAAACGACCAGTGCGTTGGCGTGATAAAGCGACGTGGGCAGCGCATCGAACGGAAGGTATTTATTTGTCAGTTCGATAAAATGTGGCTGGCCATCCCATTCAGCCCGGGCAATACAATGATTGAATCCGAGTGTCGGAAGCTTGATGGCGTCAATTCCGTTATCATTGGTCGAAACCAGCACCAAATTACTTTTGATATCAGCCATCGTAGCCAATGCCACAAACAGTGTCGAGACGTCCTTACAGTCGCCCAATTTGGTCTGTATGGTTTTGGAAGGTTTTTGCGGAACATAACCACTTTGCCTGAAATCAAGTGAACTGTACGAAATATTGTCGGTAATGTAATTGTAGATTTTTTTCGCCTTTTCAAATTGGGAAAGCCCGGCAGTTCCCTGCGGAAAGATGGTGTTGAAGGTATCGACGGTAATTTTGTCGGTTTTAAGGGTTTTCTTTACCAGATCAGCATACCAGTTCGCGATATCCTTCCATGATTTAATCGTGCCGATAAGCACCTCATCCTTAATATCTTCGTAAGTGGGTGCATAATCCTGCACTAATGGCAGGGCGGGCGTGTTTTCGAGCGTCCATGTCTTATACACTTTTCCTTCCTTTTCTTTTACGACCGGCGAAACTTTACTGTTGATATAGGCTTCGTTGACAACAACGTTCGCCGGATGGATCAGATTAAAAATTGACTTCACGCAGGGATAAATCCCGTTCAGCTCGTAGGAATCATTGAAATCCTTATAGAAACGCCCGTATCCACTGTTGTGATACTCGTATTCGATATATATCACATCGTTCACCTTGAGATTGGTAAAAACCAGCTTATCCCCACCGTCCTCAGCCGGCACCAAAGATCCGTCGGGCTTTACGATCTCCGATTTCTGAAGCGTAATATTGTTCGTGTTCAGGTCATATTCCTTCATAACTTCAATACCATTTTCGTCGGTAATCTCATAAATAATGATGACCTTATAATCCCTTCCTCCTTCCGGAAGCACATTGATAATATACTGATCCAATAACAGGTTTACACCGTAGTCTCCCTTAAGCTTTGAATTCCTTTTTTCCCTGATGTACTTGTAGGCGTCTGCAATCTTAACCTGATCTATCTCATTCGGGATTTTCAGCATATCATATAAAGACTTCCGCAACTGGGTATTCCCTGAATTATGCATTAGAGATTTACGGTAGTATACTTCAGCATTTTTACTGTCATTCTGGTATTGCATTACCTTCCCTTTTTTCTCCATCATTTGAAATGAATAGGGGAAAATCGAAAGTTCCTTATTGATCTCGGCAATGGCTTCATTGTAATCCTTATTTTCAATAAGCAGGTCTATATATCCCTCGGTGATACTTGCGTAAGACGGATATTCGTTATGCTTGTCAAGATACATTTTCTTTACAAGGTCTTTTTTTCCGGCACTGTTATAATACTCGGTAAGCATGGCGAAGGCACTGAAATTATTTCTTTTTTCAAATAGCTTTTCAAGTGTTTCAATACTCTTTGCCTTATCATTATTCAATTGGTCATAGAAAGGAGCCAATGTTGTAATGATGAATTCATTGTCGCCGTATTTCCTGAGAATCTCATTGATCTTCGCATCAAAATCATTTATTTTACCACTCCTTCCGATCGTGATAAAGTCCATCATTTCACACAATAACCGCGATGGGAAATTGCATATTTTCGTCCGCAATTCCTCTATTTCTGCGACGGCAGCCGTTCTAAGCCAGTCTGTATCCCGCATCTTTGACGCTTTGGAGAAAAAATAATCCGGATCCTGAAACTCAAGATTTTTAAAAATTTCCTCTACTTTGGTGCTCTCAGCTTTTGCCCTGTAATACTCGATCAGCCTTACTTTGATAACCGAAGAATTGGGGTATGCCTTTTCCATATCTTCAATGGCGCTTATCGCTTTCTCAAGCTTCTTATTATGCATGTAAGTATCATACAGCAATAACTTATAAAGATTGTTTTGAGGGTTAGCCTTTAATTTCTCCATAAAAAACAGTTCCGATTCATTGGGCAGCTCTGAGGGATTCAGTTTGGCGAAATCTGTTTTATTATAAGGCTTATAAGAACTGTGATATGTAATGTCGGTGAGCCTGTTTCCGGAAACGTCAGTAAATCCTGCCGTAAAATAACTATCCTGCGCCGTGGCGAGCTTAACCAGCAACCGGTTCATACCTTTAGGCAATAGAAATTTAAGCCGGTACGCATCGATATCACTTTTCTCCGCAAGATTGTTGGCATAAATCTCCGTATCGTTGAGGAATATTTTTATCGAGGAACTGGAGCCGAAATTCAGGTACACTTCCCTGTCGACGGGACTATCCACAAACGTCTGACAGTACATAATTCCCGCACCATATTCCGCTTCGGAAAGGAAAACCTCATACATTTCATCTGATTTGACCGCAGGATTATACCAGCCCACCATGCCATTGCTGTTGGCATTGAAAAGTTTGTCATTTTGCGGATAAGTTTCAGGCTCATATTCGATATCGAGCCCACTATCATTGAGGTTCTCGAAAACCCCACACCGCTGCCATTCGTGGATCGCGTTTATTTCAGCCATCCTTTTATTAAAGTCATCAAACTTCCTCTGATTCCGGTCAGAAGTACCCTTAAAATACACAACTGCGGGATGCCCGTTCAGATTGGGCTGACTGAACAAATAAT
>CALRKC020000186.1:0-5614 GCA_943367895.1 Erythrobacter sanguineus
TGAAATGGCGTTGATTCTTAAAAAAGGCGTGAAGGGTATAACCCTAAATTATTTCTCAAAGCAGCCGGATGTGAACCTTGTTCCGCTTAAGCCTGGTAGCCGGATTATGGCCAACAAGCCAAAAGTTAAGGTATACCGCAATAGAATGCTTGCGGATGGAAATTACTCAAACACAAAAGAGGTAGAGGATACATATAACTACGGTGAAGAGATTGGAACCATTAAGGCGGTGACTGCTGATAAGCTGATGTATATTGTGGAGGATACCGATACAGTTACAGCAAAGGAAATCGTTTGGGTTTCCTCACTTGAAGTAAAGAAAATTTAATCATAAAATTAGAAACAATGGCTACAACAAGAAAAACCGGTACAAAAAAGAAAGCCGGTACAGTGAAAAAAGCCTGCCGTAAACTGGTAGGTGCAAAAGATGGTGTAAAAGCAAACGGACAGCTTAAGAAAGGCTACAAATACGCCAAAGGTGGCCGTGTCGTGAAGGCGAAAGCAAAAAAATAAAGATTTTCATTCTACATTTAAGCCTCTCTATCGGGAGGCTTTTTTACTTGAGTACAGTTGCAACCGACTGTACCAGATCGCAAAAGATGAATCATGTTCGTTCTGTCTGTATATGCCTTGGTAGTTGTATCCGGAACTACAGCCAAAATCAACTGTATCGGCCACTACAGACGAAAGTGGCTTTAATCGATCGGGTTGTGTTAATGTTGTGAATCACAACGACGCTTCTTACTAATTTTGCAGAATGGATAAAGCAGAACATATAAAAAGGCGTAATTCAAACCTTGAAATAATAAGGGCATTGGGGCTTCGTGCGGTGTTTGATCGGTCACAGGTACGATCAATAACAATATATCAGGGAGATTATTGCATATATCATGAATGGAGTGCAATCACTAGTCAGGAAACCCATTATTCTATGCACGTGGCCTTACAAAAATTCCTCAATGAATACAAGAATCATATTGAAAGCTTTCCAAGTTTGGCGGCTCATTTAAGTCTTCATCGCGCTGCAGGACAGTAACTTTTAACTGTATGATATCATAATTTCCTCCCCCGTGCCCCTCCTGTTTATAGTTTATAAAATTCTATAAACACAAAAGTTTACGGTTTTAAACTTACGAATTTTAGCAACTTCCCTGTATTTAAAGTGCTTCACGAGTGTATGTTTATTTGTTTATAAAGTTTATAGTTTTAGTTTACCTAAATCAACCGGAAAAATTTATACTACTATTTTTGATGATTTCATCACACCCATCATTTCTTGAAATGTATAGTTCTGTGATCTTTACGTCGTGGTGTCTCGCTTGATCGCGTGCCTTTATTGCTGGAATTCCTGTGTTCATAAGATCGGTTAGGCCGGTGTCCTTTAGCGAGTAATATTTTATTTCTAATCCAAAACCCATCAACGTCCGGATGTATTTCCAAACATCAGATATTCGCTTTGGTTTCAACTGCAATTTTCCGGGCTTAAAACTATTTCTAGAAAATAAAAAATCATCTGCGCTACTCTCAGCTAGGTGTTGCGTCAAGATTGACTTAAAGTTTCCCGGTATTGTGACAGATTCGGTTTTTTTATTCTTACTGTACTGCGCTGGTATGATAATGGTGTTACTGTCCAGGTGCACAAATGATACTTTCAATTTTGTGAGTTCGGTTCCGCGGAACAAGGTGTAGTAGGTCATCATGCACAGGACATAATAATTGAAATTATAGTCAATCAATACCTGGCTTAGTTTTTGCTTTGCATCATCGGGAATTACTTTTCGCGTTTTTGGAAGCTTCTTTTTTCTGCTTATCCCAAAGGTTGGATTTTCCGCCAGGTAGCCTCGGTCGATAAGATAGTTGCAAAAATTACCCAAAAAATTGAGGTGATTATTATATGATACCGGAGAATTACCTTTCACATTATAAAGGTAGTCCAGGTATTTTACAATGAAGCTGCGATTAATTTGTGCAACAAAATTTATCTTATCGTACCGATTTATGTAGTCCTGAAGCAAAGTCAGGTATGACTTATAACTCCTAAGCGTGTCAATGCGCTTGACTTCATCGCGAACCTCTCGCTCAATCTGTTGTATATACGAATTTTTGCACTCTGTGAAAGTCTTAAAGTTCTTACCGGTTTCCTCGAAGAAAGGAGACCATCCCTCAGCGAGTTTCTTATTGATCTCAAGCACAATTCTTTTTCCTAGTTTTTTGCGCTCAACAATACTGGAATGTGCCGGCACTCGCAAACGGAAACGTGTTAACTCGTTGTTTATTGGATTTTTGGCGTAGTACACAATGATCCACTCTTTTCCATAGCGGATTTCGGCAGGCTTGTAATCCACAAACGCTATTATACGCGTGGAATTTTGAAATTTGGTTGGTTCAGACATTTTTTTTTAACCCCGGAAAAAATTGATATTCTCACAGGACAAATTAAAATGACCGCATTTTGACACAGCCTATTATCTAAATAATCGCTTATCCCCTGTAAACGCAGGGGACAAGCAAATTATTGTCGGGATGACTGGATTCGAACCAGCGACCCCTAGCACCCCATGCTAGTACGCTACCAGGCTGCGCTACATCCCGAAATTGGTTTGCAAATATATTTTATTTATCGGTTTTCGGAAAGTTTTTTTCAGGTATTCATAAATGTGATGCAATACATAGCGTTACTGCGTGTCTTTTCCATAAAAAGAAGCCTGAAAAATACGTGGATAAGCTAAGAAGCCCTGAAAATTTTCTTTCCGCCGGTCATTAGGGCCACGGCTACCAATCCGGCGGCGATTCCCAATAATAACTCGGTAACCATGGTGGGCAGGCCTGGGAGGAAATGATGGAAATAATCGATGTTGTGCATGAAAATTCCACCGGCAACCAGGATAAGCGCAATGGTTCCCACTACCGCCAATAGTTTGATAATCATCGGCAGCAGCCAAACGAGAAATTGTCCCAGTTTACTCAGCAAGCCTTTGTTGTTACTGCGTTTCATCAGATGGTAGCCCGCATCGTCCATTCTGACGATCAGTGCCACCAACCCATATACGCCAACCGTGGCGAGTATGGCAACAACCGTTACCGTCAAAATCTGTGTCGTCAGGTCTTTTTCCAAAACCGAGCCCAGTGCAATGATCACGATTTCTACGGACAGGATAAAGTCGGTGGTAATCGCCGATTTGATCTTGCTTTTCTCATCATCAACCGCATCTCCGATATGTGCCGCCGTGGTGTCGGGCACGTGTTTCTTATGGAATAAATATTCGATAATCTTCTCCACGCCCTCATAAGCAAGGTAAACGCCGCCCGCAATCAATGCAAACTTGATCGCAATTGGAAAATAATAGTTTAAAAGAAATGCCACAGGAAGTATGATGAGCTTGTTCAGGAAGGATCCCTTGGTAATTGCCCAAAGTACCGGTAACTCCCTGTTTGCGAGGAAACCGGTAGCCTTTTCGGCATTTACCGCGAGGTCATCACCTAAAATTCCCGCCGTTTTTTGTGTTGCAATCTTACTGCTGACCGCTACGTCGTCCATTAATGCTGCGATATCATCTAAAATCGCAAAAAAACCTCCTGCCATGAAATTAACTTAATAAATGTTTATAGTATTTTTTTAGACCGCTTCGCTATATGATCCAAGACCAATTTGTTGCAGGATCGCGGTGCTGTAGGACTTTATGTTATTCTTGATTGTTTATTCCTGCTGCTTTACAGCTATTCCCCGATTAATATTTCTAAAATCTGAATCGCTGCTTCGCTGATCTTTGTTCCGGGTCCGAAAACTGCCACCGCCCCTGCATCAAACAGGAATTGATAATCCTGTGCCGGTATCACACCACCTACAATGACCATGATGTCCTCCCGGCCATATTTTTTGAGTTCGGCGATCACCTGTGGGACCAGTGTCTTGTGTCCCGCCGCCAGTGAAGAGACACCTAATATGTGTACATCGTTCTCGACAGCCTGTTTGGCAGCCTCGGCCGGCGTCTGGAACAAGGGGCCGATATCGACATCAAAACCCACGTCAGCATAACCTGTTGCGACAACTTTCGCGCCGCGGTCATGGCCATCCTGCCCCATTTTTGCAATCATGATCCTTGGCCTGCGGCCTTCTGTTTTGGCAAACGAGTCGGCCAGCTGTTTCGCTTTGGCAAAGCTTTCGTCGTTCTTGATTTCTTTACTGTACACGCCGCTGAATGATTTGATTTGTGCTTTATACCTCCCGTATATCGTCTCTAATGCATCGCTGATCTCACCTAAGGTTGCCCTTTCCCGTGCTGCTGTTACGGCGAGCTCCAGCAAATTACCTTCTCCGGTTTTTGCGGCGGTGATAAGCGCATCCAATGCCGCTTTGACTTTGGTATTGTCTCGCGAACTCCTGATTTGCTCAAGCCTTTCCATTTGCTGCTTACGCACCAGCTGGTTGTCTACATCAAGAATATGCAAGGGATCTTCTTTTTTCAATCGGTATTTATTCACGCCGACAATTACATCCTGCCCACTATCAATCCGCGCCTGCTTTCTCGCGGCCGCTTCTTCAATCCGCAGTTTTGGGATACCGGCTTCAATCGCTTTGGTCATACCGCCAAGCCCTTCAACTTCTTCGATAAGGGCCCAGGCTTTTTCCGCGATTTCAGCTGTGAGCGATTCTACGTAGTAACTGCCCGCCCATGGGTCTACTGTCTTTGTAATTTTTGTTTCTTCCTGTAAGAATATCTGTGTGTTCCTTGCAATCCTCGCGGAAAAATCCGTTGGAAGCGCAATTGCTTCATCGAGCGCATTGGTATGCAGGGATTGGGTTCCGCCGAATGCCGCCGCCGCCGCTTCAATACAGGTCCTTGCAACATTGTTGAACGGATCCTGTTCTGTCAGGCTCCAGCCGGATGTCTGGCAGTGTGTGCGCAAGGCAAGGGATTTTTCATCCTTTGGGTTGAACTGTTTCAGCAGTTTTGCCCAAAGCATTCGCGCCGCACGCATCTTCGCAATCTCCATAAAATGGTTCATGCCGATGGCCCAGAAAAACGAAAGCCTCGGTGCAAACTCATCGATATTCATACCGGCCGCCAGTCCAGTACGGATGTACTCCAGTCCGTCAGCCAAAGTATAAGCCAGTTCGATATCGGCCGTAGCACCGGCTTCCTGCATATGATAGCCCGAAATGGAGATCGAATTGAATTTCGGCATCTTTTTACTCGTATAGTCAAAGATATCTGCAATGATTTTCATCGATGGGGCAGGAGGGTAGATGTATGTATTGCGTACCATGAATTCTTTCAGGATGTCATTCTGGATGGTTCCGGAAAGTTGTCCGGGTTGCACACCCTGCTCTTCGGCAGCGACAATATAAAAGGCCATAATAGGCAGTACGGCACCGTTCATTGTCATGGAAACTGACATCTCATCGAGCGGAATCTGGTCAAACAGCAGCTTCATGTCTTCCACAGAATCAATAGCGACGCCTGCTTTACCCACATCACCGACAACACGTTCGTGATCGGAGTCATAACCCCGATGTGTCGCTAAATCAAAAGCAACAGAAAGTCCCTTTTGTCCGGCTGCCAAATTCCGTCTGTAAAAGGCATTGCTTTCTTCTGCAGTCGAAAATCCTGCA
>CALRKC020000187.1:0-5609 GCA_943367895.1 Erythrobacter sanguineus
ATAATCTTCGGCTACCGTATTGATCATGAAGTGGTTGAGGCGTTTGTCTATCGTTGAAAACCCGGTCTTGAAAGCGGCTTTCGATCTTTGGGTAACGAATAAAAGCGGGGCTTTCTCAATATCATAATAACTGATTAACAGGTCGAAGGGCGTAGTCATAAAACTATTAACATCTTCATTTTTAAACGCCCCGTCCCAGTCAATGTCTTTAATACTGAAAACCGGATAGTCGAATTGTTCATTTTTTTTAATCTTATCCTTGTAAGCTAAAAGGCTGATATTTTGTGCCGAAATGCCATTGCCGATTAATTCCTCTATCAAAGCCTGACGATTTCCGAAATAGCTTTCATCGATCAACACACCTACCGTTTTTATCTTCTCAGCATCAAAATTGTTCTTAACATTTGAAAGACTATTTTTTAACTTTCTTTTTAATAAAAAATGCTTAAGGAACTTTAAAAACATAGTACTTTTACTTGGTTTACAAATTTACTCAAATAGTGGCAAAAAATCGATGGTAAATCTAAAAAACTATAACGTTACACTAAGGCATTTTGTTTTATTATTAACATTTCTCTCGCTTGCCGGCTGCAGTCAGCAAAAACAGTATGTTAGCCGCATTGAAGGCAAACAGGTTGCGGTTACCAATGCACAGCCTGAAACAGCTGCAGTGGAAACCTTCATCAAACCTTACCGCGATCATATCGACGAAGACCTGAGCGTTGTGTTGTCCTATTCGCCGGAAACATTGGAAAAATCAAAAGGGCAATGGCAAACCAATATCGGGAATTTCATGGCCGACGTTACGTTACTGAAAGCCCGGCAGGTGTTCCCACAACGTGAGAAAAAACAGGCTGATATCTGTTTATTGAATCACGGCGGCATCCGGGCAATCATCCCGCAGGGAAATGTCACTGCGAGGAACGCGTTTGAAGTCATGCCTTTTGAAAACAGCCTGATTATTATAGCTTTGAAGGGCGAACAATTACAGGAAATCGCCGCCTATATTATTAAAGAGAAAAAGCCGCATCCTTTATCCGGAATGACCTTTACTATTGGCAGGGATGGACAGGCCAAAAATATCCTGGTGAACGGCAAGCCTTTTGTTTCTGATACAATCTATTACGTCGCTACTTCAGATTACCTGTCGAACGGCGGTGATAATATGGTGTTTTTCAAAAAAGCGACTGCAACTTATGATATGGATTATAAGCTGCGGAATATACTGATAGATTATTTTAAGGAAACGGATACGCTGCAAGTCAATCATGACGAGCGGATTTCAATAGAACAATAACCTAGCCCGGATGGAAGCGGCATCCTTTTTTAGCGGTTCCCGATACGTTCTTTCAGAACAGACGGGCGGACGCTAAAAAAGATACAGCGGACAGCCGGATTGGCTCCTGAAAAAAATGAAAAGAAGGGACTTTATACAAAAAACTGCGGCAGGTACGGCATTTCTGGCATTGCCGCTGCCATTGACTGCTTTCGCGACGGATGTAAAACATCTTGTGATCCTGCACACGAATGATGTACACAGCCATATCGACCCATTCCCGCCGGATGACCCGAGGAATGCCAACATGGGCGGGATTTCCAGACGCGCTTCGTTGATAGATAGCGTCCGAAAGGAGCATCCGAATGTGCTGCTGCTCGATGCGGGAGACATTTTTCAGGGTACACCGTATTTTAATTACTACGGCGGCGAATTGGAATTCAAACTGATGAGCATGCTGCGCTACGACCTCGCCACGATGGGAAATCATGACTTTGACAATGGCATTGAGGGATTTTACAAACAACTGCCGCATGCCAATTTCGACTTTGTTTCCGCTAATTACGATTTTAAAAACACCGTACTGGACGGAATTGTAAAGCCTTACAAAATCTTCAATAAAGATGGGATTAAGGTTGGCGTCTTCGGACTTGGCGTGCAATTACAGGGTCTGGTTGATAAAAAAAACTATAAGGAAACGGCGTATTTAAATCCTGTTGAAGTGGCTTCGGATGTGGTACGAACTTTGAAAGAGAAGGAAAAATGCGATCTGGTAATCTGCCTTTCGCATTTGGGATATGCTTATAAGGATGATGCTGAAAAAATCTCCGACCTGAAGCTTGCCGCCCAAACCAAAGACATCGACCTGATTATCGGCGGGCATACCCATACCTTTCTTGACAAACCGACGGTCGTGAAAAATCTTGACAATAAGGATGTACTGGTAAATCAGGTAGGTTGTTACGGAATAAACGTCGGCCGGATTGATTTTTATTTTGAACAGCAAAGACAGAAAGGCAGCAGTTCAAGAGTGATCTCGGTTTGATTTCAGGAATTGAGCATCCGGTCTGTCCTCAGGAAATAGCGCACCATGAAGAAATACGACAATACCTGCGCCGCCACATTGATCAGTTCAAAAATGTAAAACGGAAGGTAAAAGTGGTACAGCATGTAAAAGATGTCTGAAAGTGCAAAACAAGTCCACATCAATACACAACTGAGGGTCTGCCTGCTCCCTTTGGCGATATAACTTATCATCCCGAGTTTCCCTATCATTGCCAGTACCACGCCATGAAAAAGAAACAGATAAAAGAAACGGCGTTCATTCATAAAATCGAGGCTCATCATGGTGAACAGCAGGTAGCTAACCAAAAGCAATGCGATGGCAATGGGCAGCGCATCTTTTTTCCTGAACTTACTGGTGATAAAATCCTTCACGACATAACGAAGGAGTATAAGATAAACCACAACCAGGCAACATTCTGCAACAATAAAAGAACTGTCATAACCCAGCAATATGTATATATCGGCGATATACGACAATAAAAAAACAGCGGCCTTGTCGGGGCTAATTTTATAATTGTTGTTGCTGTAATAATAATAAAAAATGGCGGGGAGAATGACAGCCTTTGGGTAGATTACCCATTCTTCAAGGTTGATATAATAAAAAAGCACCACCAGAAAGCACGCTGTAAAATAAAGTCCTAAAGATGGTGTGAGTGTTTTCATTGCAGCATGCTTATAAAATCATTTTCCGAAATCACCGGCACATTGAGCTTTGTAGCCTTTTCCAATTTGGCGGGGCCCATATTGTCCCCGGCTACCACAAAGTCGGTTTTTGCAGAAATGGAGCTACCCACTTTTCCGCCATTGTCTTCAATTGCCTTTTTCAGGTCATCCCGCGAAAATGTTTCAAAAACACCGGAAACCACGAACGTTTTCCCTTGCAGTTTGTCTGTAGCATTTGGGTTGATGCGTTCCACTGTTTCGAGCTGGACGCCATACAACTTAAGCCTTTCAATAATATTCCTGTTTTCCTGATTCTCAAAAAATTCAAGGACGCTTTGCGCAATCCGCTCTCCTATCTCATCCACCATGATCAAATCCATGAGGCTGGCGTTGGACAGTGCATCGATGTTCTTATAATGCTTCGCCAGCTTTTTTGCGACCGTTTCCCCCACATAACGGATTCCCAATGCAAAAAGCACCCTTTCGAACGGGATTTCTTTTGATTTTTCAATTCCGTTAACCAGGTTTTCGGCTGATTTCTGCGCCATCCTTTCCAAAGGAAGCACGTCTGCCACTTTTAAATCGTATAAATCGGCATAGTTATGCACAAGGTTATTGTTGTAAAGCAAAGCGACTGTCTCTCCCCCAAGCCCTTCAATATCCATGGCTTTTCTTGAAATATAATGCTGGATACGCCCGATAATCTGTGGTGGGCATCCATAAAAATTGGGGCAGTAATGCTGCGCTTCGCCAGTATTCCTGATCAGTTCGGCATGGCACTCGGGACAGTGGGTGAGGTATTTTACTGGTTCTGAATCGGCTTTTCGTCTGGAAAGGTCGACCGCAATGATTTTAGGGATGATTTCTCCCCCTTTTTCAACATATACTTCATCACCGATACGGACATCCAGTTTCTCAATCTGGTCTGCATTGTGAAGTGATGCTCTTTTTACGATTGTACCCGCCAACTGCACTGGCTCAAGATTGGCTACGGGCGTAATGGCACCGGTCCTTCCCACCTGATAAGAAATGGAATTGAGCCTGGTCGAAACCTGCTCCGATTTAAACTTGTAGGCGATTGCCCAGCGCGGTGATTTAGCCGTATAGCCTAATTCTTCCTGGAAATGCAGTGAATTGACTTTGATTACGACACCGTCGGTTTCATAAGGAAGATTGTGCCGATGTACGTCCCAGTAATCAATAAATTCAAAGACTTCTTCAATATTTTTAGCCAGTTGCGCTTCTTTGGGGACCTTAAATCCCCAGTCACGGGCGTGCTGTAACGCCTCAAAATGGGTCTTGAAGGGAAGTTTGTTTCCGACAATCGAATACAGCAGGCAGTCAAGCGGTCGTTTCGCAACCTCGGCGCTGTCCTGTAGTTTCAGGCTTCCCGAGGCGGTATTACGCGGATTCGAATAGGGTGTTTCGCCAATTTCGATCAGTTCCTGATTCATTTTTTCAAATCCGGCCAACGGCAGGATAATTTCACCGCGAATATCGAACTTATCCGGATAATCACCTTTGAGTTTTAAAGGGATTGACCTGATGGTTTTGATATTGACGGTCACTTCATCACCCTGAAATCCATCACCACGGGTCACCGCTTTGCGCAACACACCATTTTCGTAACTCAGGCTCATCGAGGCACCATCATATTTAAGTTCGCAGGTAAATTCGGGATTGACCTCTCCAATGACCTTGAGGATGCGCTTTTGCCAGTCTTCCACATCTTCTTTTGAATACGAATTGTCGAGCGAATACATGCGGTATTCGTGCACAACGGTATTGAAATTCTTCGTCACCATTCCGCCCACACGCTGTGTCGGCGAATGCTCATCAAAGAATTCAGGATTGGCATTTTCAAGATCCTGAAGTTCTTTTAACCTGGCATCAAATTCAAAATCTGAGATCACGGGAGCGTCCAGAACATAATAATTGTAATTATGTGCATTCAATTCTTCGCGGAGTTCCTGAATCTTTTGCCTGATTTCCATACGTTAACAATACCTCATTTGTGTTTATAAACCGAGCCCAATTTAGCAAATAAATTGTTATTCAAATGTATTAAACGTGCGAAGCATATTAATTAAGCCTTATTTAAGATTTTACCTCATAAAGTCAGGGCACTTTAGTAAGATTTTAAAAAAATATCTCATTTTTTTTGTAGCCGAATTCAAAAAGCTTAATTAATGTATTATATTTGGCGTGTTCTACCCATTTAGCACGGCTTACATTTTGTGAGTTTGAAATAGAAAAGTCCCCAGATCTATTCAATAGACAACGCAAATAGAGAATATTACCAATCCTGTTTGTTAAAATGCTTCTTCACGGTACAGCAGGTAAATTGAATGCCATTAAATGAAACACAAACCTAACACAAACGTCATTTAAACATTTAAAAAAATTATGCAAGAAGAAAACATTATTGACGCCGGTTTAGTCATCCAAAAACTAAAAAAAGCCTTAAAAATCAAGCGTGACATCCAATTGTCACAAATCCTGAAAATCAGGCCAAATACTATTTCCACCTGGAAAAAAAGAAACACGCTGGATTATCCTGCCGTGATAGCTGTTTGCCAGGAATATGATCTTGACCTCAACGACA
>CALRKC020000188.1:0-5566 GCA_943367895.1 Erythrobacter sanguineus
ACGAAAACAAAAAGTAAGTTTGTCCGAAGTAACAAGCGAAAATTCATGCTGTACTCCTGGCGGAGGCTGCTGCTAATCATCTTTATAATGGAATCACAATCAGTACTGTTCCCGGAAATTCAAAGGGTTGTCAATGGTTTTAATTACGAAAATATTACTGAAGAGCGGAAAATGACCTTACAGCCCTTAATCAATTTTATCCGGGCCAAAGCTTCCGAAAATGAAGTCATCAGGTTGAATCTCATCTGTACGCACAATTCAAGAAGAAGTCATCTTGCACAGGTTTGGGCACAGGCTGCTGCTGCACATTATGGCATTGAAAATGTTTTTTGCTACTCGGGCGGGACAGAGGCGACCGCATTATTCCCAATGGTAGCGGAAACCCTAAAAGGCGCGGGCTTCAAGGTCCGGATTATTGCAGACGGCGCCAATCCTTTGTATGCGATAAAGTATGCAGATAACGAACACCCGGTAATGGGTTTCTCTAAAACATATGACGACGAATTTAATCCCAAAAGCGAATTCGCAGCGATAATGACCTGCTCTCAGGCCGATGGCGGCTGTCCGTTTATCGCCGGTGCCGAGAGGCGCATCCCGATAACTTTTGACGACCCCAAAGTTTTTGATGGCACACCACAGCAGGCTGAAAAGTACCGGGAGCGCAGCACACAGATCGCTGCTGAACTATTTTATGTGTTCTCTCAAATAAGGAAATAAGGATGTCTGTAAGCAATTGTACACCCGTAGTCGAACGCAAAAAACTGGGTTTTCTTGACCGGTTCTTAACCCTTTGGATATTTTTGGCCATGTTGCTTGGTGTTGGCATTGGCTATTTTTTGCCTTCAAGCAGCGATTTCATAAATTCTTTTTCCAGCGGAACCACAAATATTCCGCTCGCCATCGGATTAATCCTGATGATGTATCCGCCCCTCGCAAAAGTGAACTATGGCAAAATAGGGGAAGTATTTACCAATACCAAAGTACTTGGCGCCTCGTTGTTCCTGAACTGGATTATCGGTCCAATACTGATGTTTGCCTTGGCTTTGCTTTTCCTGAACGGCTATCCGGAATATATGATCGGCGTGATCCTGATCGGGCTTGCCCGGTGCATTGCGATGGTTGTCGTGTGGAATGATCTCGCCGGGGGCAATCGCGAATATGCCGCAGGACTCATCGCGCTTAACAGTATTTTTCAGGTACTACTTTACAGTGTTTACGCTTATCTGTTCATAACCATCCTTCCCCCTTATTTTGGATACGACGGTTTTGTCGTCGACATCAGTATCGGGCAGATTGCCGCGAGTGTCGGGATTTTTTTAGGGATCCCGTTTGCTTTGGGAATAATCAGCCGTTTTGCTTTGATCAGGTTTAAAGGAAAGGATTGGTTTCATACGAAATACGTGCCGTTGATATCACCAATCACGCTGATTGCTTTGCTGTTTACCATTGTAATCATGTTCAGCCTTAAGGGTGAATTGATTGTCCGGATTCCGATGGACGTAGTAAGAATTGCTGTTCCGTTGGTTATTTACTTTGTTATGATGTTTGTCATAAGCTTCTTTGTTGGGAAATATTTTGGTGCCGATTATTCAAAAAGCGCCTCAATTGCTTTTACAGCTACCGGTAATAATTTTGAATTGGCGATTGCGGTCGCGATTGGTGTTTTTGGGATCAATAGCGGGCAGGCGTTTGCGGGTGTTATCGGGCCGCTGGTCGAGGTTCCTGCGCTAATAGCCCTCGTGAACCTGGCATTCTGGTTCAGGAAGAAATATTATATTAAACAGCAATAACTTCAGGACTTCGCCAAGCACTCACGACAAAATTTAAGATTTGTTGCTGTTTTTTGAATTTATAAAATGGCCTGAAATACCAGTATGCCGGAGTCAAACCTGGCCCGCCGGACTTACGGAAACAACTGCTGCCAAATCTACCCGGCAAAAGCGCCCGCGCCAAATGACCACGCGGGTTTTCGCATAAATAGCGTCTTTTACAAGCTGTTAATGTTGTCAAGGTAAATTGCCGCCTGCTTTAAAAGGGCAGTTTTATCATCAGGTTTCATTTTGTCCAACAGACGATACACCAATGCCACCCTTGCATTTTGACGCAGTTTCTTTTCATGCCTGTCATAAAAATCCCAATAAAGACTATTGAACGGGCAGGCTTTCAGTCCGGTTTTTTTAGATTTGTCGTAAAAGCAGGTTCCACAGTAATGACTCATCTTATCAATGTAAGCTGCTGAACTAACATAAGGTTTTGTACCGATGATTCCGCCATCGGCAAATTGGCTCATACCCCGGGTATTGGTAATCTCTACCCATTCGATTGCATCAATGTAAATACCCAAATACCAATTGTCCACCTGATCCGGATCAATGCCGGCAAGCAATGCAAAATTTCCGGTAATCATCAGGCGTTGGATGTGATGGGCGTAGGCATGTGTTAATGATTGTGTGATTGCATCACGCATACAGTGCATCTTTGTTTTACCGGTCCAAAACCACTCTGGCAAATCATTTTGGTGCTGAAAGAAATTCAGCTGTGCAAATTCAGGCATCTTAAGCCAGTAAATGCCCCGCATGTATTCCCGCCACCCGATAATCTGCCGTATGAAGCCTTCCAGTTGATGTAGTTCGATTTCCCGCGGCCGCTTCTCCCATTCGGCGATTGCAGCATCGATAACTTCTGAGGGTGAAAGCATCTTTGTATTCATTGAAAAGGACAGCCTGGAATGGTATACGGACCACTCGCCGGGCGCCATTGCGTCCTGAAATGAGCCGAACAAATACAGGCAATTTTCCGTAAAATAACGAAGTAATTCTAATGATTCGTCTCTATTAACAGGCCATATGAAATTATTGGATTCAATGGTTCCGATGGTGGCGATGTCATTTTGCCGGATTTCCGATAGTATTTCGGAAACATCGGTATTGAAAATAAGCGGCTTTGGAGGAGTATGGTTTTTGGGCAATTTCTTCCTGTTTTCACTATCGAAATTCCATTGACCGCCCACAGGCTGATTATCTACAACTAAAACATGATGCTTTTTACGCATTGCACGGTAAAATGTTTCCATTAAGTAGGTCTTCTTACCCGTAAAGAAATCACCCAACTCTTCACGGGACGTAAAAAAATGTTCAGAATCCGCAACCGAATTAGTAACCGACAGTGATTTACAGAGTTTGCCCAGCATTTGATCCACACGATATTCATCCGGAAGCTGGTATTCGAAGTGGCTGATTTTTTCGTCATGGATAATTTTCAGGATATTTCCTTCAAATGCCTGGACATTGTTTCGATCGTTTAATTTTATATAGATGACTTTATGTCCGGAATTTTTAAGCCACTCCGCAAAATTTCGCATTGCGGCAAAGAATGCTGTAATTTTCTGTATGTGGTGGGTTGTGTAATCCGTTTCGGAACGAATCTCCATCATTACGTAAACTGTCGTATCATCAACTGAAGTAAACCAGGAATGGTTGTAATTCAACTGGTCGCCGAGAATCAGCCTGAGTTTATGCGCCATTGGATTTTGCATTTTTAGTTTTCCTGCATTTATCACTGCAATACTTTACGTCATCCCATACTTTTTCCCACTTTTTACGCCATGTGAAAGGGCGTTGGCAGCGGGGGCAGATTTTTGAGGGGAGATTGGATTTTCTGACAGCTTTCATTGATTATACCAGACTTTTGATTTCAAGTAATTTCTTAAGAGTTCGCATGACTTACCGAATATCGGGCAGGACACATTTCGGTTCCTCGGATTCGAATTTACGAATGGGATTGACAAGCAACAATTCAAAACAAAAATAGAAACAATAAACCGATCATCTCACAAGAGCCTGATGAATTGACAAAAAAAGGGTTGCAACGCCAATAGGACCCCAATTTTCGAACGGCTTTTTTCAAAATAACAAAAACGAAAAGCCGCTGTTTCTGGCGGATTTTCCAGTAAAGCTCTCCCTACTGACCGAATCTCGAACAGTACAGGTTTTGATTTTTTGAATTCGAATTTTTGAATGGAACCAAATGATAAAATCACAAGAGGGACAAATAGTTTTTTCCTTAAAAAAGAAACTCCCGGGCCAAATGACCGCGGGAGTTTCACATTAAAAATAAACTATTTTTTAATTGACGGCTTTTTTGGTTACCAACTGTCCGTCATTTAAAGTGATTTGTATCAAAAGCACTTCCCTTTCGGTATGTAATTCGGTTAGCGAAAAAGTTGATGTATTTATAACGTCGTTGGCATAAACGAGCCTGCCGCGTACATCAAATACTTTAACGGCTTTCATAACAGCATTTCCTGAATTGATGTGTATGATGCCATTTTCCTCAAACAAAATAGTACTTTCCGGATTTGGCGTTGGCGTTCCGATACCCAAGGTGGTATTTTGGTAAACGATAGCAAACCGATTTGCAAAAGTTCCTTGTCCGGAAGCAAATTCGTAAGCCGATGCTTTTATATTATGCAAGGTTCCGGTTAGGGCATCTTTCAGAAAAATATCTTGTCCTGCTAAAAATATACCATCAAAATGATCGATTGCAATCGTATAATTACCCGCGGTCAGGGCATTAAAAACCAACGGTACTTCATCAGTAATCGAAAACGGCAGTGCTCTTGCCTGAATATTGAATTTTTCATCACCAATCAATGAGGCAATGTGGCTGATACCGCCTTCAATGTGCCTGGCATCAACAGAAACGTCAATATCATTTGTAGCACCATCCATATAACCGACAAGTATTTGATTCTGAATTCCAAAGGCATTACTCAGGTTCAGCCATACGCGGTGTTTTTCAGCATTGGCATTCCTATAGAATGTGGCGGTGTTATTCTCGGTACGCATTGCGTTGGTAAACACGGCTGTTCCAGCTCCTGCGCTGGCTTTTTTCAAAATAAATCCTTGCCCGACGGCAATTATTCCATTAGGCGCAATACCTCCTGCGGCAGCGGTAGTTCCGAATGTAGTGTAGGAGGCATAGTTTGCTCCTGAGGCCGCATTTTGGTTGAAATGTGTCCAGAAATAAAGTTCGCCTGGATTTTGTGCCAGGAATAAATCGGCATTAATAGCTGATGGATAGGGGTTTCCTAGCATATTGTAACCCTTTCCCGCTCCGGAATTGGTAATGCCTATTGATAAATCACCATTATTTGGCACGCCTTTAAATTCACCTGAGAAAGTAGCCAGCGATCCATTGGTTGGAAAATTATTCGGTGCCCGCAGCATGTATCCTTTTGGAGCAATAAAATGCACTCCCGAAGGTTCTGCGATTGCAGAAAAGCTATTGGATGGCTCGTCCAGTGTATAAAAACGCGAATTACCAACCGGCGGTGATACGGTTTTTGGAGAGAATAGTTTCAAATCCTGACCAGCTACCGGTGTTCCCCAATAGACATAGTCAAGTCGTCGCATAGTGGCATTGCGTTTTACCTTGATATTACCAGCATTCTCCACATTGTCAAGTTGAATGAGGTTGGCATCGTTCTCGACAGTCAAACTCGCTGCAGGAGCAACGGTAACTTTACCAGAAATCGTAAAATCAAAACCCGAAGGAATGGTTACTA
>CALRKC020000189.1:0-5550 GCA_943367895.1 Erythrobacter sanguineus
TGCTGTCTGCAGTCAGGTTTACTGTCACGGTATTGGTTTCAAATGTGATGTCCTGTATGTCAACCGATTCGATTGTGGCATTTACGGAAGGGAAGACTTCAATGGTGCGTATTTTCCGGCAACCTGTAGGTTTGATGACGGTAACTTTATATACACCAGGTTTGTTCACCTGCACAGAATACGTATTGTACATATGGAAAGGAATGCCATTGTATTCCCATAAATACTCATAATCCGGAAAAAACGGATCGAGCACTGCCGCATCAATAGTAATGAATTCATCAGGTTTATTTGAACAGACGAAATCATTACCATCGCCTTGTACGACAATATTCGGAAGTGTGTTTACGATAAGCCGTATCCGTCGTATAATGTTACAGTTCAGTTCCCCGTTGTTGATACGGGCATATACGAATGAATCGTAGGCAGTCGTATTTGGATAAGCACTGATGTTGCTGATCGTGTTTTGTTCCAGCAATGCATCATCTATAGTATTGTAATAGGCTACGGTTTGTCCCGGAGTAAGGACAAAGTTGGTCTCGTTAAGGTCGAATGTCGTGAAACCGTTCTCCAGGCCCTGAACATCACAATCGTTTAAGATAATGTCAGCCGGCATTGGATCAGTGCTGCCATGTAGCACCAGCGTCGCATAAGAAGTGCAGCCTGTGACTGTATTGACTTGCCGTACGACGATGGATTGCGGATTTGAAGTATTTGGATAAATTGCCGGTAGCGGGATATCATCCTGTGCTTCAGGCATATTTTCAAAATACTGTACCACGATATCAGGATCAGAAGCGGTAAACAGGCTGTCCGCCTTACTAAGATCGAAAACGGTAATGCCATCAGGATTTGATTCAAAGTCACATTGAATGTAATTTGCTGTAATCCTTGGAGGCAGGGGATTTACGATAAGGCTCACCTCGGCAGTACCGCTACAGGTTCCGTTAACCGCTTTAATAATAACTGTCTGAATGTCCGGCACCGTATTATAAAAAAACTGCGGCAGCGGATCCCTGTCATTATCGGCATCATCCTGGTTCAGGTAATAATTGATGTCAAGATCCAGAAAGTCATTTCCCGGGAACACATCAGCAGTGACCTCTTCGAGGTTAAAAACAGCCTTACCGTTGGTGTCATCACCGTCAGCAGCATCATCACATACAACAGATGCAGTTATAGGAAATTCGATATCACCGTTAAGGCCGATTGTAAACTCCGCGTTGCTGAAACAATGTGTGGTATTATTTTCTATTCTTGCAAAAATGGTCTGGGGATTTTGCGTATTAGGAAACCCCGTCGGAATAGCAATGGCGTTATTTCCCACGATGGCATCATTCTGGTTCGTATAATAGGTTACTGAAACATCGGCCTGGGTGCCAATAATGAGCGGTGTATTCTGTGTCAGGTCAAATTGGGTCGAATCATCGTCTAATCCATCAACATCGCATTGTCTCAGGTCCAGCGTGGTTACTCCCGACGGAAGATCAAAAACGGGAGGGTCATTGAAGCTGGCGGTTCCTGTCCATTCAATAGAAAAGTTACTCGTACCTACTGGCCTGTCGATCACGAGATAATAGAAGTCACCGGCATTCACGTTAAGCATACTCAGGAAACTGTTGCCGTTTGCTCCCGGACCTTCGGAAGTGTCTGTCTCGGTACTGTTCAGGCCAGTGTGATTATTCGACTGTTGTGCCAACTGCGGATTGGTAGTTGAGCATCGCTGGGTTGTTCCGAGGTTGTTACAGCTGGCATTTGGCCCGAAGATAAAAAAATCAAAATCCTCAGAGATATTGCTGCTTTCAGGGATTAGCGTAAAACCGAGTGTTCCGGAGGTACTAATGTCAAGCCTTAGCCAGATACTGTTATGCTCAGTACTGCCACAGCTAACATTATTATTGAGCTCCTGTATGCCGACTCCTGTGACCGTCAATCCACTGAATCCTGAATTGCCGCAGACAACGATAGCATCAACACAGTCGCTTTGCGAAAACAGTGGGTTGAAGCAAAATATTGAAACAATAAAAAATAAGTAACTTTTTTTCACGATGATCATAAAATTACCTTTTCAATGTAAAATGGCCCCTTGCGGTCCTGCCATCATCAAGATTCAATAGGAACCAATAATCATCTGCGGGCAACGGGTTGCCGTTATAGGTTCCGTCCCAACCGATTTCAACACCTGACGGGATTTCCTTAAGTAATTTGCCATAACGATCAAAGATGTATACAATGCTGTTTTTGTGATAAATTGCATTGACACCTTTGATTTTCCAGTAGTCATTGTAGCCATCACCGTTTGGTGTAAAGAATGGCGGCGCTCCTACCACGGCAATAGTAAGACTGGCAGTTCCGCAGCCATTTTTATCATTTACAAAGACTTCGTGGAAACCCGGTGTTACATTTTCGAAAAAAGGACTGTCCTGGAACGGGCCGACAGGATTGTCAATGCTGTACTCATAAATTCCGGCACCACTAACATTGATGTTGATGTTGTTCACTTCCATAAGGTCATTTATGTCGACCGAGGTTATGGTTGCGATTTGAGAATATACAACTGTATTGGTGCGTATCCTGAAACAGCCGGTAAATTTATCCGTAATTTTTGTTGTATACACGCCGTCCTCATCAACCGTCAGCTGGTCAGTGATGGCATTTGGGATTAATATGCCATTAAGCATCCATTCATAGGAATAACTATTTGGATTACCATTTTCAAGTCCGGCATATAACGTAACGCTGTCGTTGACAATGCCTGTACAGATGATTTCATCATTGTCATCAAGGATTTCAGGTAAAGGATTGACTTTAAACGCAATTGTCGTCTGGTCATTACAGGCTGGGTTAAGCGGGTTTTCTATTAATGCGGTGATATTTTGGGTAGTGCTTGCAAACGTAGGGGGAAACGGACTTGGAAGCGAGCTACCATCTTCGGCGAAATATTTTACCACAAATCCGGTTTGTCCCTGCAATAAATCAGATTCAAGAGTAGCCGTATCAAATGTGAAAATACCGTCACGGTCATTTGGGGCATCATCACATTGGGGTGCGACAACTACCGAATGCGCTACGGGACGGGCATATACCACAAACGAAATTGTTATTTCATCCGTGCAACGCTTTCCATTATCATTGGTCAGTACCGCTTTAATATTTTGTGATCCGGTCCTGAAAGGATTTGGCAGCGGACTGGACAACGGATTATTATTTTGGTCGAAATAAGCTACGCTTACATCAGTTTGTCCGTCCAGAAGTGTCGCCTGTATCGCTGAGGTGTCAAAATCGTAATCTATAACCCCGTCAGTTACGTCGCGGTCACATTGCGCCTGTACGGGTACCGGATTTGGCACCGGAAGCGCTTCAACCGTCAGCGTGATGTAGGGTCCGAGTCCATAACAGGCATTATCCGCATTACTGTCTACGCGTACCCAGATGAATTGCTGGTTTGGATAACCGGTATTGCGGTAGTTGGAAATATTGGTAATGTCCAATGGGTTTCCGGCAGCATCAATTTCCTGTAAGGCGTCGGCTTCATTTCGGTAGTATTTTATGGTATAATTGCTGCTGTTGCCTAAAATAGCATTGATGTCAGTAGTTACAGCACTGAAATCAAATGCTGCAATACCATCATGGTCATCATTAGCGGCATCAACAAAATCGTCACATTCCGAAAAAGACCAGGAAGTTCCTGCGGGAATTTGTGTTGCAGATACTATAAGATTCATGCGGGTCACATTATAGCAGCCGTCATTGTTTACGATGCGCACCCAAACTGTATTTCCCTCGCTGTTATTGTATACGGTTTCATTGGTGATTTGCTCGTCAGCAATGTTATTTTCAGCAGCGTTTTGGGAGGTAAAATAAGAGAACGTTTCGTTGGCGGCATTTGCCGAGATTTGGTCATTCTTTTGCCTGAGGTTGAAATCAGAAAGATTGTCTAAATCGTCGTCGCACTGTACCATATTGATCGTTGCCGGGACCACAGGACGAGCAAGGACGGTAAGTGTCGCAAATTCAGATGCCAGTCCGCAACTATTGCCATCTTTTTGAAGGATAACCCTGTAGTGATTGCCCGACATAGCGGGCGTAAGCATACTGACTGTAAGTGTTTGGGTGTCCACCCCCGAATATTGGGCATTATTTACAAGATCGGTGTAGCTGACTTCATCTGTGCTGACCTGCCATTTGTATTGGTTGACAATATTCGTATCGATGGTAAACACCACCTGCTGCGCTTCACAGCCAGTTTGGGCTAAAGGCTGGGTGTTGATTATTATCGGGGCGGAAGTCGTATAGTTGTTATTTGGTAATGTCGTATAAGCCGTAGCCGAAGTCACTTTGCCATTTAGTGGATTTGTTGTAACAGGCGCCGTGCCCGGCCTGCCGTCACCATCACCATCCGTAAGGCCTGCCTCAATTACATCATTGCAACCGTCAGCATCACTGTCGAGGGAGAGGTAATTGGCAATGCCGTCGGTAGCATCCGTATTCGCAACATTAAAGTTCAAGGCACCGCTGTCCGGTGTTGTTTCAAGGCTGTCCAAAAGACCATTTGTCCCGAATATACCGGCATCGGCCATACCGTCCATATTTGTATCGGCGGCATTCGAACCTGATTCTGTCAGATCGTAGATACCGTCATTGTCGCTGTCAATATCATAAAAATCCCTGATTCCGTCGCCATCCGAATCCAATTGTCCCAATCCGGGTTCGATACTATCATCCATGCCGTTTTCATTCATATCGGAGAAAACAGTTGCCACGGTAAGGTTACCGACCGCCTCAATTTTATCCGGAACAGTATCGTTATCGGAATCGACATCCTGTTGGTCCGATACCCCGTCTCCATCAGTATCCTTGGGCAGGCATGACAATGACAATTTAAAAATAGATTTGATGTTTTCCGAATCAACTAGATTTTTCTGTGTAAAAATCAATGAACTTACATCTTTCGACCGGAATGAAAACGTGCCGCTTCCGGCGTTTAGCGGAAACCCACCGTTGAGCCTGAAACGAACTTCAAAAGAAGAAAATTGCGTAATGCCACTTTCAAAAATGCCGTCATAATTGGTGTCGATTAACAATTGATCATCAGGATTAACCACGGTAATGGTCTTATCGGTTGGGACCTGGAGTTTATATTCTCCGTTAGGGGTAAGAAGGTCTTCGAAATCAGCGACAGCAGCATATTCCAGAATTATGCTGGCAGGGTTCGTGAAATTAAACTGTTCTGAAACGCTGTTTCCAATTCCAGCCGTCGTCTCCGTTATAAAACTCCCATCGTCAAATCCGACGAATGCATTTGCCGGTTGAGGCCCGACACCAACGCCTGCGGAAAACGAATATTGATTGTTATACGTACCAACCTGTACCTGCCCCGAATTTGTTGGTGATAAGTTCAGCGAGGCATTTCCGTAAGACTCCGTACAATTGGAAATCCCGTCATTGTCAAAATCAATATCAGCGTTGTCATTTACACCGTCATTGTCGCTATCGGCGGCACAGGAACTTACCGGGATCTTATCAGAAATCAATTCGGTATTACAGGCT
>CALRKC020000190.1:0-5522 GCA_943367895.1 Erythrobacter sanguineus
CGAAATCCGTTCGACACCGGTTCCCGCCGCGGCAAATATCCGCCTGCTGGCACAGGGCTGTGAAGTCGTCGGGATTGACGAGGCGCAATTTTTTGACGATGAGATCATCAGCGTGTGTAATGACCTGGCGAACTCGGGCATCCGTGTTATCGTTGCCGGACTGGACATGGACTTTAAAGGCAACCCGTTTGGACCGATGCCGGCGCTGATGGCGACTGCCGAATATGTGACCAAAGTACACGCCGTCTGTACCCGAACCGGAAACCTTGCCCATTACAGTTTCCGCAAGACGGATAGCGATAAACTTGTAATGCTTGGTGAAACGGAAGAATACGAACCGCTAAGCCGCGCGGCTTATTATAATGCGATGCATAATTCACCCGAAAAAGAGGATTTTCAGGAACGGAATGAGCGCAATAAAACCGACTCAATCCTGTAATCTTTTTTGGGTTAAACCAAAAAAAACGTGACGCTCTCGCTTCAAGATATCATCCAAATCCTGAATGCCCAAACCAACGGCAATTGGGAAAACTACGACTCGAGCGATAGCGAACAGGCGAAGCAAATCGATTCGGTTTCTATTGACAGCCGTTCACTGCAAAATGGCCCGGGCACTTTGTTTTTTGCGATTACCGGCCCCAATTATGACGCGCATACCTATATTGGAAACCTTATTGAAAACGGTGTGCGAAGTTTTGTCGTCACACACATTCCTGAGAATCTTGAAAACAAAGCCGTTTTCTTAATTGTTGACAATACGCTGGAAGCCTTGCAGCAATTTGCAGCGTATTACCGCGGATTGTTTGATTTCCCTGTTATAGGAATAACCGGTAGCAACGGAAAGACGATTGTCAAGGAGTGGCTGAATTTCCTGCTTGGTCCGGATTACAATATTATCAGGAGCCCGAAAAGTTACAACTCTCAGGTGGGCGTACCGCTGTCGGTAGTGTCAATTAACGAGAATCATAATTTGGGGATTTTTGAAGCAGGGATTTCCACCATCAATGAAATGGCAAAACTCGAGCCGATCATACGCCCGACGATTGGCCTACTGACCAATATAGGTTCTGCCCATGACGAAGGTTTTTCGAATTTAGGAGAAAAAATCAAGGAAAAACTAAAGCTTTTTTTGCACTCGGATATCCTGATCTACCATAAAAATAAGACCGTTGAAGCGTTTATCAGCAAGAACGTAAAGACTTTTACGTGGAGCTGCAGGGATGAATCCGCCGATGTGTTTATCAGTAAAAACACCATGGTCGACAAGACCGTTTTAAACATCCGTCACGCCCAAAAGACATTTGAAATCCGGATTCCGTTCCAGGACGATGCTTCTATAGAAAATGCGATCCAGTGTTTGATGGTATTACTCCACTTCGGCTACAGCCATGAAACCATTGAACAACGGATGGCACTGCTGTATCCGGTGGAAATGCGCCTGAAAGTCAAGAACGGCATTAACAATACGACACTGATTGACGACAGTTACAGCTCCGATTTCCAGTCATTGAAAATCGCGCTTGATTTTCTCGAAAGTCAAAAGCAGTATAAAAAGAAAACACTGATCCTTTCCGATATTTTCCAAAGCGGATTGGAAACCGATGAATTGTATTCACGCGTTTCACAACTCGTGATTTCGAATAAAATCAACCGTGTGATCGGCATAGGCGAAACGATTTCAGCTTACAAAAGTAAATTCGCGAACTGCATTACCTTTAAGGATACGGAGGCTTTTATTGACGCATTTGAAACGCTGACGTTCGAAAATGAAACCATACTGATCAAAGGTGCACGTACATTTGAATTTGAAAAAATCGTCCTGCTGCTCGAAGAGAAAACGCACGAGACGGTTTTGGAGATCAACCTGAATGCGATCAGCCACAACCTGAATTTCTTTAAATCGAAACTAAAGCCGGAAACCAAAATGATGGTCATGGTCAAGGCTTTCGGATATGGAAATGGCGGATTTGAGATTGCGAAGTTACTCGAGCACCATCATGTTGATTATCTCGGTGTGGCTTTCGCCGATGAGGGAATTGCCCTGAAATCGGCCGGGATCAAATTGCCCATCATGGTCCTGAATCCTGAAACAACCAGTTTCCAATCGATCATCCAACACGAGCTCGAACCCGAAATCTACAGCATTAAAGGATTGAAATCGTTTTTACAGATAGCCAAAAAACGGAAACTGGAGCAATTTCCAATACATCTTAAAATCGACACCGGCATGCACCGCCTTGGTTTCGAGGAAAACAACATTGATGAACTCATCAACATATTAAAGGAAAACAGAAACGTAAAAGTGAAAAGCATATTGTCGCATATGGCCACGAGCGATGATTTGACTTATAAGGATTTTGCGCTTTCGCAGATAGCACGCTTTGAAAAACTATCGGTAAAAGTGATGACAGCATTGCAGATAAACCCGATCCGCCACATGCTTAATACTTCCGGGATTACGAATTTCCCGGAAGCACAGTACAATATGGTGCGTTTGGGCATTGGCCTGTACGGAATTTCAAATGATGCGGAAGAGCAGAAACAACTCGAAAATGTCGGCACGTTGAAATCCGTCATTTCACAAATCCGAACGATTCCGGCCGGAGACAGCGTAGGTTACGGCAGGCGCTTTATTGCTGATCGGCCGACGAAGATCGCCACCATCCCAATCGGCTACGCTGATGGCATCTCACGGGGCCTGGGTAACGGAAAGGGTTTTGTAACGATCAAGAATAAAAAAGCACCGATCCTTGGCAGTGTGTGTATGGACATGCTGATGGTTGATATCAGCAACATCTCCTGCAAGGAAGGCGATCGCGTCGTTATTTTCGGCGAAAACCCAACCGTAAATGAAATGGCGAAAACACTGGAAACCATTCCTTATGAAATAATCACAGGCATCTCTCAGCGGGTAAAACGTGTTTTTTACCGCGAATAAATAAAAACAGAAATTCATTTTTAAATCCCAAATTCCAATGGTGTTATCATCGTGAAATCGGGTTTTGGGTTTTGGGTTTTGGGATTTTTTATGAACTAAAATTCCTGTAATCATTAAATTTTATTACTTTAGTTTTGAAAACAATTAAAAATTTATAATTATGGGAATGATTTCAGAATTTAAGGCCTTTGCCATGAAAGGCAATGTTGTCGATCTTGCGATTGGTGTCATCATCGGTGCTGCATTTAGTAAGATTGTAACTTCATTTATTGAAGATGTGCTTACGCCACTTTTGCTAAAGCCGGCGTTGGAAGCCGCCAACCTCACCAAGTTGGAAGACCTGACGATTTTCGGTTCGGTCAAATACGGGATGTTCCTCTCCGCCGTAATTAACTTCCTGATTGTGGCTTTCGTTTTATTCCTGATCATCAAGGGAATCAATGCTTCGCGTAAAAAAGAAGTTGCCGCTCCGGCTGCACCTCCTGCGCCAACCAACGAGGAGAAACTGCTGATGGAAATCCGCGATGCACTGCGCAACAAATAGTAACCGTACGCTACACTATATATTCTAACTTAAACCACGCGGTCGAGCGTGGTTTTTCTTTTGCCAATAAATCCTGAGAAGAAGAAATATATTACTTTTGCAAAGCAAAAAATAAACATTATGAAAGTTGCTGTTGTTGGCGCTACCGGAATGGTAGGCGAAGTCATGCTCAAAGTATTAAAGGAAAGGAACTTTCCTGTAACCGAACTGATTCCTGTGGCCTCGGAGAAATCCGTAGGAAAGGAAATCGAATTCAACGGTAAGAATTATAAGGTCGTTGGGATGCAGACCGCTGTCGATATGAAAGCCGATATCGCGTTGTTTTCTGCCGGCGGTGATACGTCAAAAGAATGGGCACCCAAATTCGCAGCAGCCGGAACAACGGTGATCGACAATTCCTCAGCATGGAGGATGGATCCAACCAAAAAATTGGTTGTCCCTGAGATCAATGCGCATTTGTTGTCCAAAGAAGACAAAATCATCGCAAACCCAAACTGTTCCACCATACAAATGGTATTGGTTTTGGCACCGTTGCATGCAAAATACAATATCAAACGGATTATTGTTTCTACTTACCAATCTATTACGGGTACCGGTGTGAAAGCGGTGCAGCAGCTCGAAAATGAATATGCCGGCGTGACCGGAGAAATGGCCTATAAATATCCCATTCATAGAAATGCGATCCCGCAATGTGACGTTTTTGAAGACAACGGTTACACCAAGGAAGAAATGAAACTTGTTCGTGAAACCCGGAAGATAATCGGTGACGACAATATCAATGTGACAGCGACAGCGGTACGTGTACCAATTGTTGGCGGGCATAGCGAGGCTGTAAACGTAGAATTTACAACCGATTTTGATGTGAACGAGGTACGCAGCATACTGCACCATACTTCGGGTGTAATCGTGCAGGACAATACCGATACCTATACCTATCCGATGCCGAAATTCGCGCAGGGAAGAGACGAAGTTTTTGTTGGCCGTATCCGCCGCGATGAAAGTCAGCCGAACACTTTGAATATGTGGATTGTTGCAGACAATCTTCGTAAAGGAGCGGCAACAAACACTATTCAGATTGCGGAATATCTTGTAGCAAACAATCTGGTGTAATCACCATAAGCACAACATAAAAAACCACTTCTCTATTGTGAGAAGTGGTTTTTTTGTGCGCTTAAACCTGGCCCTTTAGAACCGGTTGTCTCCGTCCAGAAGATTCCCCAGCCCACCAAGAATACTGCCTTCCTCGCGCCTGCTTCCGCCTGCCTTTGGCGCCGAAGCAATGATCCTGTCTGCCAGTCTCGTGAAAGGCAGCGACTGTACGTAAACGGTTCCCGGACCGCGCAACGTCGCAAAGAAAAGGCCTTCTCCGCCGAAAAGCGAGTTCTTGATCCCTCCGATGAATTCAATATCATAATCGATATCTTTTGTAAATCCGACGATACAGCCGGTGTCGACTTTAAGCACTTCGCCTACCATCAGTTCCCTTTTGGCGAGTGTTCCACCTGAATGCACAAAGGCCATGCCGTCCCCTTCAAGTTTCTGCATGATAAACCCTTCGCCCCCAAACAATCCTGTTCCAAGTTTCCGTGAAAACTCAATCCCTACTGAAACACCTTTGGCGGCACATAAGAAAGAATCTTTCTGGCAGATGAATTTCCCTTGGTATTGCCTGAGATCGATCGCGACGATTTTCCCCGGATAAGGTGAGGCGAAACATACTTTGGCTTTGTTATACGTATTATTGGCGTACGCCGTCATGAAAAGGCTTTCCCCCGTTAAGACCCTTTTCCCTGCGGAAAGTAATTTCCCGAAAAGCCCGGTTTGCTGCTGCGATCCATCGCCGAAAATGGTTTCCATCTGTATGCCGTTATCCATCATCATAAAACTTCCGGCTTCAGCGACGACAATTTCCTGCGGATCAAGTTCTATTTCAACATATTGCATTTCTTCACCATAAATATGGTAATCGATTTCGTGTGCCTGCATGATTTTGAGTTTTTGATTTATGTTAAAGTTAGTAGTTTTTTAATCCGATTGGTT
>CALRKC020000191.1:0-5511 GCA_943367895.1 Erythrobacter sanguineus
ATAAAATAGAAAAGCCTGGCATATTTGTCAGGCTTTTTTTATTTGATGCCATTCCCGCAAGCTACGCTGCTATCTTCATTAAAACTATCGCTTTTAATTCGATAATGCTGCATCTTTTTATTTTAAAGAAATATAAAAAGGATGCCGCTGCCATCGGGGCTGGGGCTTTGTACAATAATTCAGGAATCCATTCTGAAAGATCTCATTTTAAACCGCTTCCAGCATACTTTGACGGTTATCCGTACCATCATCTACATATTCCATAATATCACCGGGCTGACATTCCAAAACGGCACAAATGGCCTCCAATGTAGAAAACCGGATGGCTTTCGCTTTTCCGGTCTTTAAAATGGAAAGATTTGCTGTTGTAATGCCAATCCTCTCAGCAAGTTCGTTGGAACGCATCTTGCGACGGGCAAGCATGACGTCTACATTTACAATTATAGGCATATCAGACTGTTAATTCATTTTCTTCCTTTGCTTCTTTGGCAATCTTAAAAACCTCGCTGAGAACCATAAAAAATAACCCCATGCAAAGCAACAAGGTCAACGCCATTATAGAATTATTTTTGTTCTGGTCATAAAAAAAAACCGGAATCTCTATAAGTGATGAGGCAACGAGGCACTTTCCAACGATACTGAAACTACTGATAACTTTCACATTAAAAAAGTCACGGTTTTTGAAATAAACAAGAGTTGTCCGTAACGCATAAACCCCATAAACAAAGGACATCGCTGAGATTAAATTGCAGATAAAAAGGATCTTTAAGGAAAAGACATCAGTTCCTTTCAACAAATCAGGTGCGACAAATAGTACGACAACAACAATTACAAGAAGAAAAAAATAAGTAATGTCTATCAACGTTTGTAAAATCTTTAATTTTCCCATGATGCTTTGGTTTAGAAAAACAAACATATAAAAAATTATTGAAAAACGATAATAAAATATTTTATTTCGATGTTTTTGTAATCGTTGCTCAAAATGCTCCCGTTAGCTGGTAAACCTAGAGTGTCGCGATTATCCAACAGGTCTTGTTCGCTTAGTGACTACTACGCCTCCTTACCAGAATAACATATACAGCGCTGCGGTAATCGCACACACAATAATGGCTCCCACCGTAAATCCTGCATTGGTCTTAAACATCGAGCTGTCCACTTCGAGACCATTTGGCTGTACACCGTTACGGGTTTCATATTTGCTGATGATACACATCCCAATGACGCAAACACCAAATACGATTCCCATACGATCAATAAACGGAATCTCATAGACCCCGGTGCTGTTTGGTACTGCCCAGCCAAAGTCATACAGGAAAGACAAATCCATGAATCCCGGGAGAAATTTTAGTGCAATCGACAACACAAACCCCCCAATCATTGAAAACAAAGCGGCATTGGAAGTCGTCTTTTTCCAGAAGAACCCGAGCAGGAACATCGCAAATACCCCCGGACTAACAAAACCGGTATACTCCTGGATGTACTGGAATCCCTGTTTGCCTTCACCCATCAGTTTTTCACCAATAAGCAGCGCCAGGAGGATAGCCATCATCATCGAAGCCACAACCGTAATCTTGCCCACCCGGACAACTTTTTTATCATCAGCGTCTTTGTTAATGGCTTTTTTATAAATATCCAGTGAGAAAATGGTTGCGATACTGTTTGCTTTACCAGCCAACGATGCTACGATGGCCGCAGTCAGTGCTGCAAATGCCACGCCTTTTAATCCAGTCGGTAACAGATTTAATAAGGTTGGATATGCTTTATTGACGTCAACGATGCCTTTGGAGTCGAGCATTTCTGTCTGGAACATACCCTGTTGGTATAAAACATAGGCTGCGATTCCCGGGATTACGACAATCAGCGGCATCAGTAATTTAAGGAAAGCACTGAATAATATGCCCGCTCTCGCCGTCTTTAGGTCGGCACCCAGCGCACGCTGCGTGATATACTGGTTACAGCCCCAGTAATTCAGGTTGGTGATTAGCATCCCGCCAACCAATACCGATATGCCCGGCAGGTCCATATAGTTGGGGTTTGATTTGTCAAAAATCATGTGGAAGTGATCATTCGCTTTGGTGGTCAACAACTTAAATCCGTTGATTACGCCTGGTTGCCCAAATTTATCAGCCACAAGATCGAGTGCGATGTACGTGGCTACCAGTCCGCCTAGCACCAGGAAAAACACCTGTACCACATCAGTATAACCAATAACTTTCATGCCGCCCAGCGTAATAAAAATGGCGAATAATGACAGTAATCCAATGCAAAGATGGATGTCCAGCCCTGAAATCCCGTGAATGGCCAAAGCACCTAAATACAATATCGACATCAGGTTGACCACCACATAAAGCAGCAACCAGAATACGGCCATAATCATGGCCACGGTGCCATTATAGCGCTGGTTCAGGAATTGCGGCATCGTAAAAATCTTGTTTTTAAGATATACGGGAATAAAGAATACCGCGACGATAATCAGGGTAATGGCAGCCATCCATTCATATGTGGCGATGGCAAGCCCCAGCTTGAATCCACTGCCACTCATCCCGATGAACTGCTCGGCACTGATATTACTTGCAATCAGCGAGGCGCCAATGGCCCACCAGGTCAGCGAACCTTCGGCAAGGAAATAATCCTTACTTGACGTTTCCTCTTTTTTCTTTTTGCGGTAAATCCATAAGCCGTAGCCTACGATTAGTATGAAGTAGCAAAAGAAAACGATATAGTCCTGGGTAGATAATGTACTCATAAGCTGAAAAGGTTTTTAGTATGGGAAAGTTAACGTTTTTTGTAATGTATATCTGAAAGCTGCCTCAGGATTTCAGCACTTTTTTCGGGCGTAATGTCGCGCTGGGCTTCACCAAGCATTTCATAACCCACCATGAATTTCTTCACGCTGGCCGATCGCAGCAGGGGCGGATAAAAATGCATATGAAAGTGCCATTCCGGATGGGCCGCCTTGTCTGTCGGTGTCTGATGGATTCCCGAAGAATAAGGGAATGAGGTTTCGAAGAGGTTGTCATATTTTACGGTGATGCCCTTCAGGATTTCAGCATAAGCGTGTTTCTCTTCATTGCTCATCGAAATCAGGCTGCCGAAATGCCGCTTGCTGACAATCATCGTTTCATAAGGCCAGGTTGCCCAAAACGGCACTAGTGCTACAAAATGGCCATTTTCAATCACAATGCGCTCCCCAAGCTTAAGTTCCTGTTCCAGATAGTCTTTCAACAGGCTGGTCTTATTTTTCTGGTAGTATCGTTCCAGCTGTTTCTGGGTTTTTTCGATTTCTGTCGGTAACGAAGACTGTGCCCAGATCTGTCCGTGCGGATGTGGATTGCTGCATCCCATTACGGCACCTTTGTTCTCGAAAATCTGCACATGGTTGATGAAATCGCGGCCTCCTAAATCAAGATATTGCTGTGTCCATACCTCAATGATTTTCTCAATCGCGCTCACTTCCATTTCAGGAATGGTAAGGTTGTGTTCCGGAGAAAAACACACCACGCGGTTGATGCCACGCTCAGGCTGGAACCTGAAAAGCGGATCGGTATTAATGTCGGTGGCGATGTCGTCGTTAAGCAACGCCGGGAAATCATTGTCGAAAACGTAAACGTCTTTGTAGGCTTCGTTTTGCTCGCCATTGGAGCGCACATTCCCGGCGCACAGGTAACATTCCGGGTCGTATGCCGGAAGGCTGCTGCCTGTCACCGATTCTTTCTGGCCCTGCCATGGGCGCTTGGAGCGGTGTGGCGAGACCAGTATCCATTCTCCCGTGAGGGGATTATAGCGGCGGTGCGGATGTTCGTTTCTGTCGAAGGTTTTCATGATGCTAAGTGTTTGCGTGAGGGATCGTCGCGGAAATCCTTTTTTTGGTTCTGTTACATGTTTTCAGCCATTTCCATTCGTCAACAACCAAAAAAAGATTGGAGCAAGAGCCCGACCCGTAGGGGCACGCCCAAATTATCCTTTATAAATTGATGTTCCTTTTGATATCTTAATCTTATAGGCCTGCAGCGCAATCCCGAATTTTTGCTGATACGCTTCCGAGGTGCGCTCAATGATGCCGTCTTCACTGCCTTTTTGTACCAGGCAAATCGCGCAGCCGCCAAAGCCACCGCCCATCATACGGGCACCGATGACCGTTTTATCGTCTGCAAGGGAATCTACCAGAAAGTCGATTTCAGGGCAGCTGACTTCATATTCTTTTGAAAGGCCGTGATGTGTTTCGTTCATTAACCGGCCAAGTCTTGCGAAATCTGCATTTTCAAGGGCTTCGACTGCCTGTAGTACGCGGCGGATTTCCTTGACCACAAAATGGCAGCGGCGGAAATTGATATCGCCGAGTTCGTCACGCAGTTCGAGCAATTGTGTTTCTGTGCAATCGCGGAAATTAGCCACCTGCGGAAAACGCTTTTTTACCAAAGCCAGGCCTTCTTCGGTTTCACGTCGCCGGTCGTTGTAACCGGAAGTCAGGTGGGTATGTTTTACTTTACTGTCCAATAAAAGTAACGCATAATTTTTGAAATCAGCGTTATGGTATTCATATTCCAGGCTGTCGCAATCGAGTTTGATGACTTTTCTCTTTTTTCCGAAAACACTCGCGAACTGGTCCATGATGCCGCAATTTACCCCTGCAAAAGTATGCTCTGCCTTTTGCCCGATCAGTGCAATTTGCTCTTTTGAAATTCCAAGGGAAAAGAGGCTGTTCATCGCGTAACCGAAACCGCATTCTACAGCTGCTGACGATGAAAGACCGGCCCCCATAGGGATGGTACTGCTGAAAGCAATGTGAAATCCTTTCACAGGGAACTGTTTTTCCACCAGTTGATGCAAAACACCGAGGATATAATTGGGCCACATGATGCCGGCCGGAACAATCGGGTTTTTGAGGCTGAAGCTGAATTTTTCATTCAAATCCAAAGCAGCCAGTGTGCATTGATCGGAATGGCTTTCAGAAACCGCAAAGCAAATGTATTTGTTGATGGCGGCAGGCAATACGAAGCCGCTGTTGTAATCAACGTGTTCCCCGATAATGTTAATCCGTCCCGGCGAAAGGAAAAGGTGTTCGGGAGGGGTGCCGAATTCCTTTTCAAATCCTGCCGTCGTATTGCGGATGAGTTTCTTCTTCATGCTGTTTGTGCAGTTATTTTGTTTTATAATTTTCCGGGTTAAAAAAATCGAATGCGGGTAAGGCGTTATTATGATTTCCCGCATCAAAGAATGTAGCATTTTCCCAGTGTGAACCTTCGCCCCACATGGTTTTGCAGTTTGAGGTAACCCATGCGGGCTCCCAATAGATTACGCCGCTGCCACCGTTTTTGAGTACAATTTTTGTGAGGTCGATGATGTAATTGCGCTGCCCCTGAGCAGAGGCGGGGTAACCGTCGATGAGGGCTTTTTCAGTCAGGATGTTGTTCGCTTTATCTACGCTGATCATGGCGTATGGGTAGGCCGTCTCCACAACAATCAGCTGTTTCTTATAGGTGTTGACCAAAGTTCGGATGGCATCAGGAA
>CALRKC020000192.1:0-5468 GCA_943367895.1 Erythrobacter sanguineus
GCTAATGAATTGAATGACTTCGGAAAGAAATTCTTTGATCTTAAGTTGTACAAAGAGGCTGCCGCTATCTACGAGATTGCTGTTACCAATCAGAATTCCAGAAATTACCTCTATGATAATTTCTATTTGGGATATGCTCTTTATTTCGAGAATGCAAAAATGGATAAAGCCATTGTTGCCGATGTTCAGAAAGCAAACGCCGCATTTGATGTGGTAATCAAGTCTGCACCGACCACTCAGGACGCTTATATTTATAAGGCCCGTCTGAACAGTTTACTGGAAGATGATGCGACGGCAAGGGCTGAGATGGCGAAATATTACGAGGAATACATCCGTGTTGTAACTGAAAAAGGTGAAACGGAATTGGCGAAGTCTGCCAATAAGACGAAATTTATTGAAGCTTACAATAATATCGCAATCCATTATGCGAAATTGGGTGATAAAGTAAAAGCGAAAGAGAATGTGGATAAGGCGCTTGCTTTGGATCCTGGGGATGAAACGGCGCTAAGTACCCAAAAGCTCATAAAATAGATTTTAGATCATGATTAAAACCGGTAACCAAGTTGCCGGTTTTTTTATTTAAACAAATGGGGTTGTTCTTATCGGGCATCAAAATCACTATCTTTGCGGCTTATTTTGAATAAAGATGCTTTCAAAGGAAATACAGTCGGCAGTTGAGAAAGGAATAATGCTTCCGTTAATGGAGGAATTTTATACCATTCAGGGAGAGGGATATCATACGGGTACTGCAGCATATTTTATCCGCGTAGGCGGATGTGATGTAGGGTGCCATTGGTGTGATGTCAAGGAAAGCTGGAATGCCGACCTGCATCCGCCAACACATGTGGACCATATCGTAGAAAATGCAAGCCGTTTTTCGGAAACGGTCGTGGTTACCGGCGGAGAGCCATTGACCTGGGACATGACCGAGCTTACTGCAAGACTTAAAGCTGCCAATCGTAAAATCCACATCGAGACCTCCGGCGCATATCCGTTGTCAGGAAACTGGGACTGGATCTGCCTGTCACCAAAGAAAACCAAGTTGCCGGTGCCCGAGGTATATGAGAATGCGGACGAACTAAAGGTGATAATATACAACAAGCATGATTTTATATTCGCCGAAGAACAGGCGGAAAAAGTAAATAGCAACGCGATTTTATTCCTCCAGCCGGAATGGAGTAAAAAGGAAGAAATGACGCCGCTGATTGTTGATTATGTGATGAGCAACCCAAAATGGCGCGTTTCCCTGCAGACACATAAATACCTTAATATCCCGTGATTTCAGCGGGATTTATTTTTTAAACCAAAACCATGAAAGAACAATTCCTCCTCAATCCAGAAATCACATTCCTGAATCACGGTTCTTTTGGAGCCTGCCCAAAACCAATTTTTGAAAACTACCAGCATTGGCAGCTTGAACTCGAAAAAGAGCCGGTACAATTCATAACGAAAAAGCTTCCGTTACTAATGAAAAAATCACGGGAGGCATTGGCAGGTTTTGTACACTGCGATGCCGCTGATGTTTTCTTTCTGCCCAATCCAACAACTGCAATCAATACCATTATGCGCAGTCTGATCCTGAATCCCGGTGATGAGATACTCGCTACCGACAATGAGTATGGTGCCATGGACAGAACGTGGAATTTCTTCTGTAAAAAATCAGGTGCCAAATACATACGCCAGCATATTTCAATGCCTATTGTTTCAAAAGAACAAATGATTGAAGAATTCTGGAAAGGATATAATTCCAATACCAAAGTGATTTTCCTGAATCACATTTCAAGCGCCACAGCGTTGGTTTTCCCGGTAAAGGAAATCTGTGATAAGGCGCAGCAATTAGGCCTGATTACGATTGTCGATGGTGCCCACGTTCCGGGTCATGTCGACTTAGATATCACAGCATTAGATCCTGATTTTTACACGGGTACACTTCATAAATGGATGCTGGCACCGAAGGGTTCTTCTTTTTTGTATGTAAAAAAGGAATTCCAGGATCAGATAGATCCGTTAGTCGTAAGCTGGGGTTATGAAAGCGAGATGCCCGGTCAAAGTCAATTTCTCGATTATCATGAATTTCAGGGAACGCGCGACATGGCGGCTTTTTTATCGACAACTACCGCAATTCAGTTTTTGTCCGAAAACAATTGGCTACAGCAATCTGACGAATGTAAAAAGCTGATTTTGGACCATTATCAGTTTTTCTGTGATCTGGTCGGAACGCAACCTCTTTGCCCTGTAACTTCTGCGTTTTTAGGACAAATGTGCAGTATTCCCATCAGTACCAAAAAACCAGTTGAACTTAAGGAATTGCTCTTGACCAACTATAAGATTGAAATTCCCGTTACAAAACTAAACGGCCATTTTTTTCTCCGTATTTCATTGAATGCATACAACAGCCAGGCTGATCTTGATAGATTGGCTCAAGCTATATCAGAGATTAAGCAGGAAACGGATTTATTGGGATAATTATCGGCCCCCGTTTGCCCTCAAGTCTGCGATGCAATTGGCATCAAGCGTGGGCATCCCGGAATTCATCATGGCCTGGATATTGCTTTCGGTCTGATAATACATCAGGCAATCGGGGTTTATGCAATGCTTGCCGTGCGCGGTATCCAGATGGTTGGTTTGCATATCCGAACCCAAATCCACCAACCCAAGCATATGGCATAATTCATGTTGGATAACAATGGTTTCCAGCTCTGTCCGATTCGGTTCGGATGGTGAATCACTTAATGCCCGGATTGAGTTTTCAAAAAGCACACAGGACGTATTCCGGTATGCAGCCCCTAAAGTGAGCGTCGTATTGGTATCGGTGGAAAAATTTCCATCAATGAAAAGGATGAATAAGGTAAGGGTGTCTTCCGTGTTGTATTTCGTGCGGATGTCGGTTTCAATATCGGCAATTTCGTTAACACTGTAAGGCGTTCCTCCGGGACTTGAAATCTGAGTTTGGGTAATCGTTATTCCGTCAGGTTTATTCAGCCGCGCCTCCATAAACGTTTTAAGGTTTTGAAGGGTCTGTGCATTGGGCTGCAAGTTTCCAACGTAGCATATTTCGACAACCAAAGAAGTGTATTTGTCGGCAGAAAGGAAATCATGGGCACTGCTCCCTACCGATTTTAGATTTGGCGCAGGATTTGTTCCGTTTTCAACAATTGCATTATTGTCTTCATTGGAGCATCCCCAAATGGTCAGCAGTAAAAAAAGGGAAAGTAGTTTGAGTTTTTTCATCGTAAGATTTTTTTTAAAATTACGAAAACCCAAAATACCAGGGGTTTCAAGATTTACTTAATCTTTTATAGTCAGTCGCGCCAGATAATCATAATGCTTTCCTTCCAAAACCATCTCACAGCTCAGGCCATTGAATTCGGCGGCATTCCGTAGCGTGTTATAATCGATGTACATCCAGTCGAAAGGCTGTTCTTTTTCACCTTTATACTTAATCTTGAATACCACTTCACCATAATATTCCATGTCCGTCGGAATCCATTTTCCGCCATCCTCATCTTCATCAAACATATAAATGATATCCGAGCTGTCCAGCAATACCTGCCCATTGGGATTCAGCAGTGATTTAATTTTCTGTAGAAAAACCCCAATCCGATTCAGTCGGCCGCACATGCCGGCGCCATTCATCAGCAGGAGTATCGTATCATAATTTTCATCTTAGAGCTACAATACGTCGATGGCACGGGCATTTTTAAGTCCGCGCAGCTGACAGGCTCTTGTGGCGTTTTCAGAAATGTCTATGGGATAAACGTCAAGGTTTTTTTCGTTTTGCAAATACAGGCTGTGACTTCCGGCGCCACAGCCAACGTCAAGGACTTTTCCGTTTGCGAGTTGCAAAGCCTTTTGTTCAATTTCAGGCATCCTCCTGTACGGGCGAAAAAGATAGGCAACAGACATTTCATCTTCTTCAGAGATGGTCGTTTCCGTAATCAGGTTCTGTGGGTCATTATCGGTCTGGTAATCCAGTATGGCTTTCCCGAAAAGGTCTTTCATGTGATTTCGTTTAAGGTATTATTCGCTTCGCTGTATACAATTTGGCGATGCCTCGGGTCAGGTTTACGGTTTAAAGTTTAATTTTGCAATAACTTTAAACCTTAAACTTGAAACAAATCTTAAGCAATCTTCCTAAACTAGCCAAAGATAAGCATATCGAAAACAAAAAGTATTTTGATAAGCTTAAAAAGAAGCCGCCTAAAAATCTCGACTATGTGATGCAGGAATTGCATGACTCCGAGTTTAAAAGAACAGATTGCCTGAACTGCGCCAATTGCTGTAAGACAACCGGTCCGCTTTTTACTTCAGCGGATATCGAGCGCATTTCAAAACACCTGAAGCAAAAACCACAGCAGTTTATTGAAAGATACCTGCGTATTGATGAAGATAATGATTATGTACTGCAACAGCTGCCATGTCACTTCCTCGATTCCGAAAATTATTGCCTGATTTATGACGTACGTCCAAAAGCATGCCGGGAATTTCCCCATACTGACCGTAAGAAGTTTCAGCAGATCAGTGATATTACTTTAAAAAACATACCGGTGTGCCCGGCAGTTTTCAATATCGTAGAGGAAATGAAAAAGCGCATTCCGCTATAAAAAAAGCCTCCGCGGTGGAGGCTTTTTTTATTAAACGAAAAGATCGTCTTCGTGAAACAGCAGTAAATCTTCTTTCCTGCCACCGAGGGCACTTACGAGCCGGTCAATACCCTGCTCGATATAACCGATAATTTTTACGAACCAATCCCTGATTTTCAGGAAAATTTCGATACCCTGTTCAATATATTCATTGATGACCTGCATGAACTTTTGAAGTTTGTCCATTACTGCCAGTAAAATCTGTGCCCTTTCCATAGTGATTGTTTTAATTATTTATGTCAAAAAAAATCTGACACTAATTTAGTCAATCCAATCCAATTCCGTCAGGAACAGCGTTATAAATTTTTCTTATTTTTTTGTAATTAAACAGTAATGACCACGTCGCTATTCAGGATAAATTAGGTATTTCCTGCGCATTTCGCGGAACTCAATCAAGCCTGTTTCCCAGCTCGCCCTGATTTCCGATGCCGTCATTCCAGCTTCAATCTGTTCGCGCAGTTTTTTTGTTCCTGCAAGTTTTGTAAAATAAGAGTTGAAAAATTTCGACTTGTCTTCGGTTTCGTTGTACGCTTTGATAAGCCATTTCAATTCCAGGCGCTCAATTTTAGGGATTCCTGAAAGGTCTTCGCCAAAACACGCTTTACCATTGTATAAAGGATCTTTTGCACCGACATTGGGCGCTGGCACAAAACAAAAATCAACATTCGGCAGGTAAGGAGATCCGAATATCTGAAACTGTTTATCAGTACCACGGCCAACACTTACGTTCGTTCCTTCAAAAAAACAAAGGCTTGCATAAAGGTTAATGGCCATGTCATTTGGCAAATTTGGTGAAGGCTTCACCGAAAGGCTGTAAGGCATGTT
>CALRKC020000193.1:0-5448 GCA_943367895.1 Erythrobacter sanguineus
TATCATAACGAAGTCTTTTTTCTTCTTTTACTACTTCATTCTGGGTGTCAACGCCGATTTGGTTGATTACCGGGTGAAGCAGTCTTTCAGACTCCATCCACAAGCCAAGCTCGATGTTGTTTGAAGGGAAAACCTCAAAGTAGTAAGTCCTGTCTTCGGTAGTGTTTGCGTTATTGGTACCACCGTTTGAAGTAACGATCTTGAACCATTCGCCGCGTTTGATGTTTTCTGTACCTTCAAACAGAAGGTGTTCGAAGAAGTGAGCAAAGCCGGTTCTTTCCGGATTTTCGTCTTTCGCGCCTACGTGATACATTACAGACGTAATGATTACAGGTGCTGACGGGTCGTTGTGAAGGATGACATGCATGCCATTGTCCAAATTGTATTCTTCAAAAGCTACTTTCTGAGCTGAAGCAACACCTCCTAGCATAAGTGCAGCACCTAAAGCCATCAATGAGTTTTTCATAAGTTAATAATTTGTTGTTGAATTTGCTATTGGTATTAATACCGGTTTATTTGTTACGCCAAAAATACTTTTTTTTATGGATTAACCATACTCGTGATAGGTAAACTTAGGTTAAAGCCGCCAGCAATAGCCAAAAGCCAATAGCCAAATAACAACGAGGTAATAAGTGAAAGGTCGTGAAAGTGATGACAGAGCCCTAGCCCCGATTGCAGCGGTATCCTTTTTTGCTGAGGCAGATGGTGATTCAAAGCCCGTGTGTGATGGCAAAAAAGATATAGCGGAAAGCGGGAGTAAGCTCCTGAAAATCATAATTCCTGATTCCTGCCTCATAAATTTCCTTCAAGGGGTTGCATGAGTGATTATTAGTTGTATATTTGCAACCTTAAAATTAATAAAACAATTTGTTATGTATGCAATCGTAGAGATAGCAGGGCAACAGTTTAAAGTAAGCAAAGACCTTAAGGTTTTCGTTCACAGGCTGCCAGGTAACGAAGGTGACGCCGTATCATTCGGTAAAGTACTTTTGTTAGATGACAACGGAACGATCACATTGGGCGCCCCAGCTATAGAAGGTGCTTCAGTAGAAGCCAAAGTGTTATCACACTTAAAAGGAGACAAAGTAATCGTTTTCAAGAAGAAGAGAAGAAAAGGTTACAAAAAGAAAAACGGTCACCGTCAGTCATTGACGCAGATCCAGATTTCAGGAATCACTTTAGGTGGTACCAAGAAGAAAGCTGCTGCGAAGAAAGAAGCTGCAACGGAAGAGACTGCAACCGAAGAAAATAATTAATTTTTAAAAGTATAACGTCATGGCTCATAAGAAAGGTGTCGGTAGTTCCAAGAACGGTAGGGAATCAGAATCGAAACGTTTAGGCGTAAAGATTTATGGTGGCCAGGCTGCCATCGCAGGGAACATCATCGTAAGACAAAGAGGTTCTAAGCACAACCCGGGCGCTAATGTTTACATCAGTAAAGATCATACATTACACGCTAAGGTTGACGGAATTGTAAAATTCCAGAAAAAAGGAGACAACAAATCATACGTTTCTATCCTTCCATTCGAAGCTTAAGAATAACTTCTTATAAAATCCAAACCCCGTTTCGCAAGATCCGGGGTTTTTTAATGCAAAACAGGCAGCTTTTAAATTGCTGTTTTGTTTTTCGCCAGTTATGTTTTTTGCGTTATAAAAAAGTGTAAATTTATCATAATGAAACTGTTATAACCATGAAAACAAAATTACACACTTTATTACCATTGCTTTTTTTGCCATTGATAGCCGGTGCGCAGATAAAATTAATCGGATTTCAAACCCTGCAGGGACAAAGCACCTCCAATATTGTTGAATGGGAAGTTGATGACCCGGGCAATGTGTCGACAGTCGCTACCGATGTAACCTCGATTATTGTTGCGAATTCGACCTTTAATGCCGCCAGTGGCGATTTTATAGCAAAAGTTAATGTCAGTAATGCCAGCGGTGTTCTGGAATTCAATACCCTTGATAATCTGCTTGAATTCAACAGCACGACAATTGTGACCAATGGCTCGTCCGAATGTGATATGCAGACCGGCAATGTTTATTCTTATGACAATGGCGTCAATAATCAAAAGGTCTTAAAAAAGTACAATCCGGCGACCAATGAGGATTTGGTAATAGGGACATTTGGTTTTCCTGCTGATGCTTCGTTTTATCCGGATAGCTCGTGTTTCGATTCCAATCTGGGGATTTATTATTTTGTAATGTCCGATTCAGCCGGACTGAAGCTCGTGAGCGTGCCCGTTAACGGTACTGAATTTACCTATGCAGAGACCCTAATCACCGGATTGCCCATTTTAGGAAATATAGGCTTGGAGTTCAGTAACGATTCAAATACCATTTTTGCCTCATTCACCACGGTTGCCACGGATCCGGATAATAACCAGAACTATTTATTTAACGTCGGTAAAATAAGCAGTCAGGGCGTATTGGAATCACTGATGGAGATTCCTGCGGTTCTATCCTATCAATTCTATAACCGGACCTTCGACCAACTGTCTAACAGCATGATTTTTATTGGCAACGACCAGAATGGTACGCGGCTTTTTGTTTACGATACCGATACCAATGTGTACACCACAAAACTATTGCCGGACGGTAATCTATATGAAATAGAAAGTGATAATTATGAATATTCCGTTGAAAGGTATGGGCCGCTAAGTACTGCTGAGATTGACTTAAATCATCAGATTATTGTGAATCGGGACTTAAAAACAATGCAGTTTTCAGACCAACTTCTGGGCAAAAGTTTTGAACTGTTTTCAGTTACAGGCGCAAAAGTCGTTTCAGAAAAAGTCCCCGCCAATCTGTCTTTCGACTATTCTCGGCTTTCGGCGGGAGTTTATATCATCAAAATAGACGGCGGCAGGCAGCCAATTTCAAGAAAATTGAAGTTGTAACAAACGCAGCATTCCGGTTTCAGTTGCTCATCCCAAAAAGGTAGCCTGATCTCATCCAATAAAAAAACCCTCGCCGCAAAGCGAGGGTTTCTTATAATCTTACGGTCTTAAAATTTAAAGAAAGACTAGTATCTGTAATACTCCGGCTTAAATGGGCCTTTCACGTCCACACCAATATAGGCAGCCTGATCTTCTCTCAAAGTCTCCAGCTCAACACCTAATTTCGCAAGGTGTAGGGCAGCCACTTTTTCATCAAGATGCTTTGGAAGCATGTAAACGTCGTTGTTATAGGCCGCGCTGTTTTTCCACAATTCGATCTGTGCCAGCGTCTGGTTCGTAAACGAGTTACTCATCACGAAACTTGGGTGACCTGTAGCACAGCCAAGGTTTACCAAACGGCCTTCAGCCAAAATGATAATGTCTTTTCCGTTGATTGTATATTTATCAACCTGTGGCTTGATCTCAATTTTAGTCGCGCCGTGGTTTTTGTTTAACCAGGCCATATCGATCTCATTGTCGAAGTGACCAATGTTACAAACGATGGTCTTGTCTTTCATTTTTTCGAAATGACTTCCCAAAACGATGTCTTTATTTCCTGTCGTTGTAATGATAATGTCCGCAGTCTCGATAACCGTATCCAGTCGCTTTACTTCAAATCCGTCCATGGCAGCCTGCAGCGCACAGATTGGGTCGATTTCAGTAACTGTTACGATAGAACCTGCGCCACGGAAAGAAGCAGCAGTTCCTTTTCCAACATCGCCGTAACCACAAACAATCACTCTTTTTCCAGCCAGCATCAGGTCGGTCGCGCGACGAATAGCGTCAACAGCCGATTCTTTACAACCGTATTTATTGTCAAATTTCGATTTGGTAACCGAATCATTCACGTTGATTGCAGGCATTGGCAAAGTTCCGTTTTTCACCCTTTCGTAAAGTCTGTGAACACCGGTAGTCGTTTCTTCAGACAGACCTTTAATTCCGGCAATCAATTCCGGATAACGGTCAAAAACCATATTGGTCAGGTCGCCACCATCATCAAGAATCATGTTCAGCGGCTTCCTGTCTTCACCAAAAAACAAGGTTTGCTCAATACACCAGTCAAAATCTTCTTCGTTAAGGCCTTTCCAGGCATACACCTGAATCCCTGCAGCGGCAATCGCAGCAGCAGCCTGATCCTGTGTAGAGAAAATATTGCAGGATGACCAGGTTACTTCGGCACCCAGCGCGATAAGGGTCTCAATCAGGACCGCAGTCTGAATGGTCATGTGCAGGCAGCCCGCGATACGAGCCCCTTTTAATGGCTGTTCGTTCTTATACTCCTCGCGAAGCGCCATCAAACCCGGCATTTCGGCTTCCGCCAGCTCAATTTCTTTTCTTCCCCAGGCTGCGAGGGAAATGTCTTTTACTTTGTAAGCCACATAAGGCATCGTTGTCGTACTCATTTATATTATATTTGTAAGTGTAAAATTTCGGGCAAATTTAGGCAATAACTTATGATTTAAAAAGTATTTTCAATTATTTGTGAAATGTCTAAGTGCTTATAAGTTTTTAAAAATCAACAAAATAAATTTCAGGAGCTATTGCATTGCCTGTTCGCTTTTTTTTGGAGCTTGGTCCCGCTATGCGCTTCAATCTTTTTGCAACACGTTCAGGGCTTTAAATCCTGAAAGGGTTAAGCAAAAAGGATTTCCGCTGCTATCGGGGCTAGGCGCACCACAATATATTGACGGATCACGTAACTGACATTCATCGTTCATAATTTGTAAATCATAATTCAATCAGTGCCACGATACAAAATCATAAACTGCTTCCACGACACCCGGGTCCTCCTCTGGAACATCACCGAGACTGCCGAGACGCTGTCTGAAGGGTTGCATCTGACGCAGAGAAGCCTCGATCGCCTGCGCAATCTCAAATCGGATGCGCACCGCCGGGGATTTTTAAGTGTACGGCAGCTCCTTTTGTCATTGGGTTACCAGGACTCGGATTTGTACTATGACCAATTCGGGAAACCGCATTTGACAGACGGAAAGCACATTTCCATTTCACATTCGTTTGACTATTCCGCTGTCATCATCAGCGACCGCATTACCGGTATCGACCTGGAGCTGCGCCGCGACAAGATTGCCATCATCGCCGATAAATTTATTGAGCCCGCTTTCAGGCTTGATAAGGACGATCCCGATTACATCAGCAAGCTCACGGTAAACTGGGGCGTAAAAGAAGCCGTTTTTAAGATCAGAAACGAAAAAGGAATCAGTTTTAAAGATCATATTGACGTGGATTTATTCGAAATGTCAGATAAGAAAACCACTGCCACGCTGCATTTCAACAACCTGAAGCGTCAGTTCGATGTGTATTTTGAGGAAATCGAAGCCTATACCATCGTTTACCTTTTTGAACGCATTTGATATGGGAAGCCTCTACGAAGCCATTGCATCGGCTAAAAAAGAAAACCAAAAATTGCTGGCCATTTTACTCGATCCCGATAAAATCAACTGGAATCGTCTTGAGCTGTTAACGCAAAAAGTAAATGCCGCGCCGGCGA
>CALRKC020000194.1:0-5429 GCA_943367895.1 Erythrobacter sanguineus
AGACCGCAGCGGCGGAAAGCATGGCAATAAAGGAACGGAAGCGGCTATCGCGGCCATAAAGATGGCGTTCCTGAGGCAACAGGCGAACCTTGGTTATCAATTCCCAACGCAAAACCTTTTGGAATCCGGCGCTGTCCGCATTGAAGGAACGTACAAACTGGAAGAATAGTTTACTATAAATATTAAATTGAAGACCTGTTCAGATAGAGCAGGTTTTTTATTTAAAAACGACTCAGATTTAAGATTTCCTCCGGAGAATTTCTCTAATATTTGTGTAACTTTGGAAGTCGTTTACCTAAGATGCGAAGCTAACCAAAAGTTTGAAATGTCGAGTATAATCCAATTGCTCCCCGATCATGTCGCCAACCAGATTGCTGCCGGAGAAGTCGTCCAGAGACCGGCTTCGGTAGTAAAGGAACTGCTTGAAAATGCCGTTGATGCCAAAGCTACGGATATTAAGTTAATTGTTAAGGACGCAGGGAAATCTTTAGTTCAGGTGATTGATAATGGTGTTGGGATGAGTGTCACCGATGCCCGGCTTTGTTTTGAGCGTCATGCGACTTCCAAAATCCGCCAGGCCGAAGATTTATTCTCCTTGCATACCAAAGGATTCCGCGGCGAAGCACTGGCATCAATTGCGGCCATTGCCCACGTTGAAATGAAAACCCGCCAGGAACAGGAAGAACTCGGGACACACATTGTGATCGAAGGCAGTAGATTTGTTTCGCAGGACGTTGCCGTACTACCTAAGGGAACATCATTTGCAGTCAAAAACCTTTTTTTCAATATTCCCGCCAGACGCAATTTCCTGAAATCGGATATCGTAGAGCAACGACACATTATTGATGAATTTCTCAGGGTAGTCATGGCACACCCAAACATACATTTCACCTTATATCATAACGGAAGCGAGGTTTTTAACCTGCCCCAATCGAATGTAAGGCAAAGGGTCGTCAATATTTTCGGAGGGAAAACCAATGAGAAGCTCGTACCGGTAAAAGAAACTACCGACATTGTTTCGATACAGGGTTTTGTCAGTAAGCCGGAATTCTCAAAGAAGAGCAGGGGAGAGCAGTTTTTCTTTGTCAATGACCGTTTTATCAAGAGCGGTTACCTGCACCATGCGGTAATGGCCGCTTACGAAGGTTTGCTTAAGGATGGCTGCCAGCCGGCATATTACCTTTATCTTGACGTGCCGCCGCATACAATCGATATTAATATCCATCCCACAAAAACCGAAATCAAGTTTGATGATGAGCATGCATTATATGCCATCCTGAGATCGGCTATAAAGCACAGCCTCGGACAGTTTAACGTAGCGCCCGTATTGGACTTTGAACGCGATCCGAATCTGGATACACCCTATAATTATAAAGACCAGGAGGCCTCGGTACCTTTGATTCGGGTTGATGCCAACTTCAATCCTTTTTCGGAGGACAAATCGGCGAAACAGTCTTATTCTACTTATAAAAGGCCGGATACCTCAAATTGGGAAGGCCTGTATGTAGGACTAAGGCAGGAAGCAGAAACCATTACGGCCCCGGTTGAAATTCATTTTGAAGACGAGGAAGTTACCGCCTCATTATTTGATGATCATGATCATGAACAACAGGTCGTCAAACTATTCCAAATACATAAGAAGTACATTGTCAATCCTATTAAATCGGGGATGATTATAGTGGATCAGCAAAGGGCACACCAACGCATCCTTTACGAAAAGTTCCTGACAAATATGACCGTAAGGCAGGCGGCAAGCCAGCAATTGCTTTTCCCACTGACATTGTATTTCTCAAGAACCGAAATGGAACTGATTGCGGAACTTCAGGAATCATTAGTCAATACAGGTTTTGTATTTGAAAGCACGCACGAAGACCATGCCGTGATTTCAGGACTGCCTGTCAATGTTGCAGAAAGTGAGGTTTCGATATTGCTGGAACAATTATTGGGTGACCTGCAGGACGGTATCCCGGACAGCAGTTTTAGCCAGAATGACAGTATTGCGAAATCAATGGCGCGTAGCCTGGCAGTAAAGACCGGAACGTTTTTAAACGAAAAGGAGCAGGAAAACCTCGTCAACGGACTGTTTGCCTGTAAAGACCCGAATGTGTCACCATTTCATAAACCGACTTTCATCACGATGCGGGTGGAAGATCTTGATAAAAAATTTGCTTTATGATGAATAATATGACCCCAGTGGTTAAGCAGTTGCTGATTATTAATATTATTATTTTTTTTGCCGCTCAGATTCCCCAACTGCATGATCGCATGTACGAACTTTTTTCAATGTATTATTTCGAGAATCCGGATTTTAAGATTTGGCAGCCTATTTCCAGTATGTTTATGCACGCACCAATAACAGAGGGGCGAACAATGAATATAATGCACATTGCATTCAATATGATTGCATTGGTTTCCTTCGGTTCCATGCTGGAGCATTTTTGGGGCGCTAAAAAATTCCTGATTTTTTATTTCGTGTGCGGTTTGGGTGCTTTCCTTATGCATACAGGTGTGAATTACTATTTTTACCATGAAGGGGTTGATTATATGAATAGTGTGGGGTTAGGGAATAAGATACAAGAGTACCTGAATACAGGGACTTTCAAATATCCTGACAACCTTACGTTGGATAATGGCATACTTGCAAATATGCTTGGTGCATATAATGGAACGGCCGTTGGGGCTTCCGGAGGTATATCCGGGCTTCTTGTAGCTTTTGCATTTATGTTTCCAATGGCAGAATTGGCGATGTTTTTTATTCCTGTTCCCATTAAAGCAAAATATTTTGTGCCCGGATTGATTGCCCTGGATCTTTTTTTAGGCCTTAAGGGTAATTCTATTTTCGGGGACAATTCCGGAACCGGTATTGCACATTTTGCTCACGTTGGTGGTGCACTTTTCGGATTGATCATGATGTTGTTGTGGCGTAATGATAAGTTTCAACATAAACGCTGGAATTAATTTATGGGACTACTCGATGATTTGAAAATGCAGTACAGAATCGGCGGAATTACCCAGCGGCTGATTTTTTGGAATATTGGTATATTTCTGCTTTCACTCGTTTTCTACCAATTCAGTACCGGAAGATTCGAAATCCCGGTTTGGCTTGCACTTTCTTCGGATCCGACCACCGTTGCGATCCATCCCTGGACATTGATAACCTATTCTTTTTTTCATGCCGGTTTTTTGCATTTGCTTTTCAATATGCTGGTTCTGAATTATTCCGGGATGTTGTTCCTCACGTTTTTTAAGGAAAAGCAATTGTTGGGATTGTATATCCTCAGCGCCTTGTTTGCAGGAATCGTTTTCTGTGCTATCTATTATTTGATGGGAACAACCTCCGTGATTGTAGGCGCTTCTGCTGCAATTATGGCCATATTGATGGCGGTTACGACATATAATCCGCAAATGCCGATTCGGTTGCTCTTGATTGGACGTGTTCAGTTATGGCACCTCACCGCCGTGATACTTATTGTAGACCTCATGCAGGTTATGGTAGAAAATACCGGCGGCCATATCTCACACCTTGCCGGTGCATTTTTTGGTTTCACATACACGATATTACTTAAAAATGGCACCGATATTAGTAAAATAGTTACTGTGGTGTCTGATGCCGTTGCGAATCTTTTCAAACCCTCAAAACCAAAACCCTTCAAAAAGGTGTATCGCAATTACGACGTCAAACAACCTGTTGCCCCAAAAACAGTCAGAAAGGACTTAAAACAACAGCAAATCGATGACATCCTCGACAAGATAAGTCGGTCCGGTTATGACAGCCTCACGCAGGCAGAAAAGGATTTTCTCGCCAATACAGGAAAATAGTTCTCCAGGTCGCTAATTGTTTGTAGATTAGTGCTGTTTTCGGCTAACCAACATCCACTAATGAAAAATCTTTCGTTATTTAACAAGATTGTGTTCGTGTTAAACATTGTTTTGGCATGTTGCACATTCATTGCTTATATTCTGCCGTTGCTTGCACCAAAATTATTCCCGTTACTATCGGTGCTCACGCTCTGCCTGCCGTTGATGCTGGTACTGAATCTGTTGTTTTTTGCTTATTGGGGAATCCAGTTTAAAAGACAGTTGCTGCTGTCCGGAATTGTATTGCTCATCGGGATTACGTTCATCAATAAGTTTTATAAGTTCTCCGCACCCGATTATAAGGAAGCCGATGGCGATTTCCGTGTCATGAGTTACAATGTGCGCCTTTTCAATAAATTTGAATGGTCTGATAAACAGACGGTACCCATCGAGATTTCAGATTTCGTAAAGGATAAAAATCCGTCAATCCTTTGCATTCAGGAGTTCTCGAATGCTGCCGATTTCGATTATTCCGGTTTTCCGCATCGGTTCATTTTTTCAAATGGGAAAAAGATTAAGACCGGTCAGGCGATTTTTTCAAAATTTAAAATCGTTAATACCGGAAATATTGAATTCCCAAATTCAAGCAACAATGCGATTTTTGCCGATATCATAAAAGGTAAGGATACGATCCGGATTTATAATATGCACCTGCAGTCCATAAAAATCAGTCCCGATGTACATGATATTTCTGAAGATATTAATGAAATTAACAAGAAGAAGTCCGAAATGATGTTCAGGAGGATCGGAAACGCCTTTCGCAAACAGCAGCTTCAGGCGGAAATCATCATGAAACACAAAAAGGAATGCAAATACCCGATCATTATCTGCGGAGATATGAATAACAGTGCGTTTTCTTACGTTTACAGAAACATCAAAGGCGAGCTGAATGATTGTTTCGTTGAAGCCGGAAAAGGGTTTGGAAAAACCTACGATTTCAATTATTACCCTGCACGAATCGATTATGTTTTCGCCGATGATAAATTCGAGGTGAAAATGTTCAGGAGTTACCCCGAGATCGTAGATTCAGATCATTTTCCTTTGATGGCGGTACTATCAGAAAAAAAATAAAATCGAAAATTCCAAATCCCAATACCCCTTGGAATTTGGAATTTGAAATTTGAAATTTGGAATTTGAAATTTGATTTTTATCCTTAAAACTCCTGTCTCTTCAAATAATCCAAAGCATGTCTTCCTTCATTGAAAAGCAAGTCCAAAATGCTGAGGTTGTTTATAAATCCATGCTTGTCGCCGAAAACCTGTGTATACGGCTCTAATTGCCCCATGTCTTTTTTTCCGTTGGCCAGGTGCCTGAAGTCCTCAAATCCTGCAGCGTCCTTAAAATATTCCGTAGTTTCGGCATATTTGAAATCCATCCTGAGGCATTTAGCCACAATTTCCATTGTTTCGAGATTAAGATCCATCAGGAAGGTATAATCCTTTTCAAAAACCGGCATCATTGCATCTTCGAAATATTCAAAAAATGGGGAACTTCGGTATGCCGCTTCCAATGACTTAAAATGCTGTTTCTGCCAGTCGAACGCTGTTTCCAATTTGATATCACGCGTTTT
>CALRKC020000195.1:0-5426 GCA_943367895.1 Erythrobacter sanguineus
TGAAAATCCCTTGTTCCGCGATTTGATATTCGAGAAGGTTGTACAGTTCCAAAAGTTGTCGTTGGTTCGGGTCAGTGTTCAGTGAGGCATCCTGCCTTTCCATCGTAAACCCGATATTTCCTGCCGGTGCAATGGCTATTTTCTCTTCGATGCTGTTGTCAAAAGTCAGCGGACTTGCAATTAGTCCGGGAACATGGCGGTTTGCATGAAGTATTGCCTCTTTACTGGTTTTGAAAAGTCGCGCTACAGATTTGAGGGTAAAGGGTTTATGGTGCTGAAATTGAGCGGCAGGCAACAAGATGATGGTGCCATGCAATGGTTTCCAGGAGCTGTTCATGCGGTTCAGGTTAACGAGCTCCTTAACGCTGGTACCATGATGTTTGGCAATCGACCCTAAGGAATCCTCTTTCTTAAGCCTGTACCTGTGGGCCGGAACCTGCAGGCTTTGCGTATGTGTAAGTGTCAGGTTCGGATTGTTTTTGATAATCCTGCTGATGTTCGTATGAAACTTCTCCGTTATGGCGTGCAATGTCTCATCAGCAGACACCACATAGTTTTTGATGGGGTCAAAGCTTGCCTGCGCAAAAAGTACTTCATGTGCCGTGTCGATGGTTTGGTTCAGTATCGCAGTATTTACGAATCCCGGAATGCCGTTCGGAACATTCAGCGAGACCAACAGCGTAACCGATGCTACCGGATTGTTGTCGAACAGGAAGTCCGGCAGCGTCCTGCCATCTGATGATGCGGCATAGTGCAGGTAGAATCCCCCAGTACCGGTGATGCTGCATTCCCATAACAGTTTGAGGAATTCAATTCCGGTTTGCCCAATCAGCCCTCTGTCTGTGAGCTTCGTCTGGGCCATAAACAGCTGTGAAGGCGGATGCGATACGGTAGAAAGATTGGACTGCACAATAAACATTGACACCTCATCAATATTGTCAGATTCCAAACCTTCGGGTGGTGCAGTTTGTCCTGCGGTGGCTGGTTCAGGGGCGTAGAGCACATAAATATCGTTTACGACATTTCCGCCAATCAATGCATAGTAAGTAAGCAGGTTTTCAAGCAGCGAGCTGTCGGCCTGCCCAACGCCTATCAGCTGGTACATGGTCTTATCGGCTCCCGGAACACGACTCAGCCTTACGTCCAGTTTCATGCTCCAGACAGGATCCGGAACCGGAACAGGAGGCGCGGCGGAATTTTCCGTTTCCTGAACCTGTGTAAACAGTGACAGCGAAGGCAATGGCTGCCTGCCGGATTGTAACAGGGCGACCAACTCTGCAGACAATGGCCATATGGATGGGCTCGCAGGTTCTCCCGCTACAGCATCCGTTTTTTTCCACGCAATCTGTGTGGCCAGCGTAAAGTTTTTCGGGCGCAGCCTCGCCAATGGCAATGCAGACGGGCCTATTAGGGAAGGGGAGAAGGAAGCGGCGCTTAAATCCGTTATGAATTTAACCAACTCGACCGTTACCGGGAAGTTGATGGTCGTGCCACCGCCCAGTTTCAGCCACTCCAGCGGATTTCCATCGGTTATCTTTAATCCGATGACACTGTTTTCACTCATGCCGGTGGCGTCAAATTGCTGTAATGACAGATTGTAAAACGCGGTAGGAAGCCCTTTGAATACGGATTCAGGAGGTGATAATGGGCGTAGTCCCTGCAACAATACCCTTGCCGATAAACCTGAGATATTATCAAAAACACGTTGTTCCACCATCAGGTCAAGCAATTGCCCGGCATTTATGGATTCCACAAATGGGAACAATATGCGTCTTCCCCGAACAAAAAGGTCTTTTACATTGTGGTTTTCCAAAGCGAATTCTTTCACATTGACACCATATAAACCTGCTACATGGCGAAGAGTCTCGCGTTTTTGTGCTTTATGCAGGAACGCCGGAATTTCGATGGTATTTCCCTGTACAAGCTTACTTCCGGCAAATGATTGCAAAAGGTTTTTATCAGTAAAGCCGTATTGTTTTGCAATTTTTTCATGCGTATCGCCTTTGCGTACGATATGTTTTACGCCTTTAACGCGAAGTTTTGTGCCGGGATTGATCTCACGCATGCGGTTTGCAAAGGCCAATTCCTCCACGCTGATACCTGAATCAGGGTATAAAGCCACTAATCCCGTAAGATCCATTTGGGCGCCAACTTCATGGGGTAATGCTTTCATCTTATCAATGGCATCCTGTACCGCGGCTTTGGCAATCATCCTGAAATAGTCAATGAAGATATAATGTGCAAGCGATTCGGTTGTAGGGTCTTCGTCGACCGAAAGCATGTTGTTGTTTGCGCGGCCTGCAAGCTGTCGGAAGTAATCCTTAATTGCTGTCAGTTCAGCCACGGTGAATTGTATCGAAGCATTTTCGCCGAAATCGACTGTTCCCTTAGGGGTAATCAATGATAAGAGCGGGAACATCGGGAAGATACCGGTCTGGATGGGATCTCCGGTTGTCGCCTCAGGCGGCAGTGTTACTGAAAATGCGAAATAATTGGACAGGAAGCCGATAATTTCTTCATATGTAAATGGCTCGGCAGCCCCGTCAAAAGTATCCTGTGACAAATAGTTGTAAATAGCCTGAAGGTCATCGAGCGTTACGTTTTTGTCCAATACATCGTTCTCCGTAGGATGGCTCACGTCTTTGTTGTAAAACGCATTGAGCACCCAGGTCAGGATGCCACGGGAAAGCACGGTAAATGGTGGGATATCCCCTTCTGCGGAAGCATTACTCCGAATATACATCATGGCAACGCCACATGGGTTTTTAGCATTCAGTTCGTTTGCCGGAATCGTATCCGAAGTTACCGTAAACTGTGTGGCGAAGTACAACTCTAATGGCTTTGGCGCTTCACCTTCATTAACGTAAACCGGCTGCCAGTTCATTTTTACGGGAACAACAGGAGCGGGGTTTTCGCCGGTGAGTGACAGTAGTTTCGGTCTGCGGCCGCTTGAATGCAATGCCCCGCAGTTCCATGGGGAATTTGGATTGTATTCGCCCAGCGTAAAGGACTCGCTGATGCTGGTATTGAATGACATCCCGATGCTGATTGAGAAAAATCCGAGGTTGATGCTGACGCTTAATGAAACCGAAACGCTGGCGCTGAAATTAATGAGCATGGCCTGGTAGGCTTCAATAACAGCACGCACTGAAATCGTGACCGTAATTTCCAACGAAGCACTGATGATTGCAAAATTGATTTCCCCATAAATCCTTCCGACAATGGAAATCTGGCCCTGGACATAATAATACAACGGTCGGTCATTATTCTCCTGCACAGCCACTGCATTGCCCGAAGAAAGCAGCATTTGTGAAGCCGCGGGATACGCATTGAAGAACGCCAGCGTACCCTCGATAATACCTTGTATCGTAAGGCTGAGCTCGGCTTTCATGATGCCTTTGTCGATTTTTTTACCAATACCCATACGCAGGCCGATCCCAAAGACGATGACCGGATTGAACTCTCCGCATTTTGGGTTGTAATCTGCAGGAAGCTGTGGCGCAGTCTGTGTGCTCAGCATACCAAAGTAGAATCCACCCGCTCCGGTAAAAGGCAGGAATTGTATTCCGAACGAACCATCGAAATTGCCATTGGCGGGAAACCCGAAATCGAGCTTAAAGTCGCCGTTGGTATAAATCCATACACCTATATTTGGAAGTGTAATGGAAAGTGCACCGAATTCCATCTGGCGGATGTAGGACGGCAGTGCCAGTAAAATCTGGTACACACCGATATTGTCATTGACTTTCTTGTAAAGTATTTCAAACTGCAGCCCTTCGAATTTTCCGCCTGTCACATTCAGGCCGATGCCGTACAATACCGGATCATAGAAAATAGCATCGATATTAACCATTTCGAGAATTACAAAGCGTGTACCCACCAGCCAGTTTGCGGAGGGGTCAAAAACCAGGACGCCTTCTTTCTGCGGAGGCGTTTTAAAAGCCGCCATCATATTGTCCACGGCTTCTTTCACGGTCGAAGGCGCGTCCATATTGATCCCGACGAGTTGCCCCATCCCAAGGAATTCCAGGTCGAATTTACCGTTTCCTCTTCCTGGGACCTTGGGCGCCTCTTCAGGCTTGAGCATATCCCAGGGCGGCGTCATTTCCTGTCCGAGGAATTTCCCTTCCAGCTTCACCTCAATCTTTTTGGACGAAACATTGGTCGCACCGGCAGTGCTGAAAGAATAGGTCAGCGCGATGTCGGTAATGTCGACAAATCCAAGGTTGACATTAACCGGGTACTTAAATCCGACGGTTTTGTTTGTAAAATCCACCTTAAATACAAATCCGTCCAGCGAGATGCTGTTCATCACATCCCAGGGCGATGTTAATGCAATGCCTGAGCCCGGAGCGGCTGCATTGACAAGGAAGGAGGCAATATCGCCGACAGATTTTCCTTTCGGGGACACTTCAAGTACATAGGGCGGCGTACCGACGGTAAGTGTGCTTGTAATATCGAAAATAATGAAAGTAATCTTGTTCTGTTTGCCCGGTTCGTTAGTGAAATCATAACGGAATTTCATTTTTACGCCTGCAAAACTGGCGTTGGCCGAAATATAGCCCGTACGGGTACCGTCTTCCGATTCAATGTGCAGGGTGGTGTCGCTGAGGTTGATCTGTATGTCAGGGCCAAAAATATTCCCCCAATCCACACTGACCTGAAAAGCGTAATCTTTTGTCTTGGAATTGAAGCTGGCGCTGAGTGAATTTACCGTGATTAGCGCGCCATCAGGCAATATCGCAAATCCGAGGAAATTCTCCAGCAGGCTTCGTACATCAATGGCACCGCCATCAGCCATTTCGCCTTTGAATAGCCAACCGGCATCGGCATCAGGATGTTCTGCACTAACGTTGAGCAGCACGGGGTCCTTGCCCTCTTCAGCGGCCTGCAATTCAATGACGCCCGAAATGCCTCCGGTCGTATTGGCGTTGAGGTATTCGAAATTCGCGGAAACTTCCTTAAGTACGACTTCATAAGTACCTATGGAAAACAAATCCCAGTTGGCTTCAAGTGTTCCGCTTATATTGTAATTGCTGCGGGTAGGATCAGCAAGGAAAGTGAATTGTGTGAATCTTGAATCAAAACCAGCGGTACCGATTCCTTTTACAAACACGCGCAGTAAATCCCTGAGGTAAAGTTCACTGCCTGAATCCAGTCCGCCCGATATTTGTAAACCGGGCATTGATGCCGTGACCGTTACCAATCCATTGTCAGTGCCTTCTTCTCCAATCTGGAAGTGACCGGTAATCGAATAATTGACTTCCGATTTTGAAGACCCCGGAAGTGCAATCGTTGCCTGAAGCGCAATACGGTTCAGTGCCAGCATTGGTAAAATGCGCCAGGGTGTCTGTGTGCCTATGGCCAGGCTAATGTATTCCAGTGTGCTGGTATCCGAATTGTAGCAGACATCCACACTTTCCACG
>CALRKC020000196.1:0-5416 GCA_943367895.1 Erythrobacter sanguineus
TGCAAGGAAATTTCACAAATATTATTTCCGTTTGATATCGCGAAGCTCCGCCTTCGTATCATAATTAATCACCTCCAGAGTAATTGGCTCTCCTTTTTTGTTCTTACCGATGATTGTATAGAGTTTGCCTTTTTTAAGCTTGATATTACTACGGTCGAAATCCACATCGCCATAGGTGAGCGTTTTCCGGACATCAGCAGTATCAACCCATTTTTCGGATAATCGTTGCTTGGCAAGGTCTGAATATTTAAAAGGGACTTCACGCAGATGTTTCAACACGCGCGCATTCGGAAAATAACTGCAGCTGGTCTCTTTGCCGTTGAGGATAAAAAACAGAAATACCATACCAATCGCAAAACCGCTAAGGTAATAGGCAAGACGGACATAAAATTTCATAGTGGAATAATTTCGGCAAAGGTAAACGGATTTCCCTTAAAACACAATTAAATTGATATCGCTGTGAGGCATCCCAAACCATTCACCGATTGCCTTGTTTGTCAGTATGCCATGATAAGAATACACGCCGTGTTTCAACCCGCTGTTGCATCGTATCGACATCTCAATGCCGCCTTCCTCGGCAATCTGTATTAAATACGGTGTAATAATGTTGCTGATTGATAACGAAGCTGTCTTGGAATAACGTGAAGGGATATTGGGCACGCAATAGTGTATTACGCCATGCTTTACAAACGTCGGTTGTTCATGCGTTGTAATTTCCGATGTCTCAAAGCAACCGCCGGTATCAATACTTACATCAACGATAACCGCGCCTTTCTTCATATGAGATACCGTATCTTCCGTTACCACCACAGGGCAGCGGTCTTTGCCCCGCATCGCGCCAATCGCCACATCACATCGGCGCAACGCCTTTAACAATGCTTTTTGCTGGATTGTAGAAGTAAAAATGCGGCAGTTCAGGTTGTTCTGCAGCCTGCGCAGTTTTGTGATGGAGTTATCGAATACTTTCACGCTAGCTCCAAGTCCGATGGCCGTTTTCGCAGCGAATTCGCCCACTGTTCCGGCACCTAAAATTACGACATCGGTAGGAGGGACGCCTGTAATATTACCCAGTAGCAGCCCTTTGCCATATTCGTTGTTAATCATCAATTCGGCAGCCACCAGTACCGAAGCAGTGCCGGCGATTTCGCTTAATGACTTCACCGCAGGATAAGATCCGTCATCATCCTTAATGAATTCAAAAGCCAAGGCAGTAATTTTCTTCTTACTCAATGCCTCGAAGTATCCGGCTTTTCTTGTCTTTAGCTGTATGGCCGAAATCACAATGGTCTGCGGATTCATCATTTCGATTTCTCCTGTAGTAGGCGGTTCAACCTTAAGGATCATCGGGCAGCCAAAGACTTTTTTTGTATCCTGTGTCACCTCCGCGCCGGCATCGCTGTACTCCTTGTCAGAGTAGCTCGCGCTCAATCCGGCGCCGGCCTCAATCATGATCCTGTGTCCATGTGAACACAACGAATTCACGGCGTCCGGTGTCAGGCATATCCTGCGTTCCTGGAAACTGGTCTCTTTGGGTATTCCAATAAAAAGTTCACTTTTGTGCCTGGCGATTTCCAGTTTTTCTTCCTGCGGCAACAGTTGTTGCTTTGTAAACGGCGTGAATGACATACGGCTTTGGATATTTTTGTCCTAATTTATAAAAAAGTTGCCTTCCCGCAATAGTTTATTCTTATCTGGAATTGATTTAATTTGGCTATGGCCTATTCGCTAAAACCAATTTCCGCGTGCCGTCAGCTTTTACACTGATTGTAATGACAGCATGCTGCTGCGGAATTAACCCCGGAATCTTCTCTGCCCATTCAATAAAGCACCATTCTCCGGAATACAGATAATCGTCTATGCCCATATCATAAGCCTCCGACTCATTCTTCAAGCGGTATACGTCAAAATGAAACACCCTGTTGCCATGTGCCGCCTCATATTCATTTACAAGTGAAAATGTAGGGCTGCTGGTCGCGTCGGTAACCCCCAACTGCCTTGCAATTGACTTGATGAGGGTTGTCTTTCCGGCTCCCATATCGCCATTAAATAAAATTACTTTGTGCGCAGCCCGTGCCAGCACCTGCTGTGCCACCTGACCGATTTCTTCAAGGGAGAAAATAATTTCCAATGCTGTTGGTTTTAGGTTTAAAATTTTAGGTTACACTGAGTCGCAAATTAACAACTTAAACCGTAAACTTTAAACAAAAATTACTTGGGGTTAAAAACCAAAAAAGGAACAATCATTTCTTCGAGCGAAATACCGCCGTGCTGGTACGTATTCCTGTAGTAGCTTACATAATGATTGTAATTGTTCACATAAGCCAGGAACAGGTCGTTCTTCGCAAATATATAAGAGCTGCTCATATTGATTGCGGGTAACCCTATCTTTTTAGGGTCTTTAACTGCATATACATCGCGGTCTTCGTATGTAAGGCTGCGGCCTGTCTTATACCGTAAATTCAGGCTTGTATTCTTATCCCCAATCACCTTTGACGGATTTTTTACATTAATCGTTCCGTGGTCTGTGGTAATGATCAATTTAAATCCAAGTTTTTGTGCCTGCTGTATGATTTCCAACAGCGGGGAATTTCTGAACCAGCTTAACGTCAGTGAACGGTATGCCTTGTCATCAGAAGCCAGCTCTTTGACGACATCCATCTCGGTTTTGGCATGTGAAAGCATATCCACAAAGTTATAAACCACTGTAACAAGGTCATTCGATTTCAATGATTTGAAATTCTCTACCAGTTTCTTCCCGCCGGCAAGATTGGTAATTTTGAAATAATCCTGCTTCAGGTTCAGCCCGAGCTTGCGCAATTGCTCCGTCAGGAATTCGGCTTCATATAAATTTTTTCCGCCTTCTTCCACATCATTCTTCCAATACTGTGGGTATTGTTTTTCCATTTCAGCGGGAAGCAATCCTGAAAATATGGCGTTTCTGGCATACTGGGTAGCTGTCGGAAGCATAGCATAATATGGCGTTTCTTTCTCCAGCTTATAATAATTCCCAACAACGCTTTCAAAAGATTTCCATTGATCATAACGCAGGTTATCTATAACAACGAAAAGTACCGGATGTTCTTTCTTCTTTAATTCTGGAACAACCAATTCGCGAAACAACGTATGCGACATTACAGGCCTGTCTGCTTTTGGAACGAACCAGTCTTCGTAATTACGCTCAATGAATTTTCCAAATTGGCTGTTGGCTTCTGTTTTCTGGGATTCCAGAATTTGGATCATCGCCTGATCTTGTATGTCTTCCAGTTCAATTTCCCAGAACAGCAATTTCTTATACATTTCAATCCAGTCTTCATAACTATTCACCATAGCAAGTTCCATCGCAATCTTGCGGAATTCCTTTTGGTAATCCAGTGTAGTCTTTTCAGAAACAAGCCTTGAATGGTCGAGGTTCTTCTTAAGGCTCAGCAGAATCTGGTTTGGATTTACGGGCTTAATCAGGTAATCCGCAATCTTGGAACCAATGGCTTCTTCCATGATATACTCTTCCTCACTCTTGGTAATCATGATTACAGGAGTGGTGGATTTCTTCTCCTTGATTTCCTGCAGTGTTTCCAGTCCGCTCATTCCGGGCATATTCTCATCAAGGAAAACGATGTCAAAATTGCCGTCTTCAAAAATATCAACGGCATCGCGGCCATTATTACAGGTGGTTACATTATAATTCTTTTTTTCGAGGAAAAGGATGTGCGGTTTGAGTAAATCAATCTCGTCATCAACCCATAAAATTCTAATCTGATCCATGCCTTGGTTTTCTAAAATGTTTCGCAATTTAACATTTATTGAACGATGTTTTCTTAAAAGTATTGTAAAGTTGAAACCGTTATGCATGGGCATAAAATCCTATCTTTACGACACCAACCACCAAATATTGTACCTTATGAGAAAAGCATACTTAATCGCTATCTGCGCCATGATTTTTATTTCCTGTTCAAAGCATAATCAGGAATCACAGGATAAAGCCTTTGAAAATTATAAGGGGAATTTTGTCGATGCGCTATGGGCGAATTTCCCTGATTATGCGGCTTCTCAGGGTTATCATAAGTATGATAGTGTATTGGTCATCAATGATGCGCGAACACGGGCAAAGCAACTGGCATTTGTAAAAAGTAATCTGGATTCGCTTTCAGGCTATGACGAAAAAGCACTCAACCCCGGTAATTTTACTGACCATAAGATGATGGCAAACCTCCTGAAGGGTTTTTCTTTTGGAATTGAAGAAATGAAGTCCTTTGAATGGAATCCGGCGGAATATAATGTTGGCGCGTCTTTCGCTGAAATACTCAATGGTTCGTATGATTCACTTTCCGCAAGGCTCCGTAACATCAGCCTGAAACTCGATAAGGTTCCCGCTTATTATGCCGCAGCAAAACAAAACATAAAAAATCCGACACGTGAACATACGGAACTGGCCATTTCTCAAAACACCGGCGGTCTTTCCGTGTTCGAAAAAGACCTGCCTGCCATACTTTTAAAATCTGATTTAAACAGCGAAGAAAAAGAAGCCATTACCCAAAAGACAGCGGCTGCGGTCATCGCAATAAAGGATTATGTATCCTGGCTTAAAGGATTGGAAAATCCTACACCGCGTGATTTCAGGCTTGGTAAAGCACTGTATGAAAGAAAATTTGATATTGATATTCAATCTGCTTACACATCGGCAGCGATATATGACAAGGCCGTAGCACATAAAAAGGATTTGCACCAAAAGATGCTGGCCATTGCCGATCGCCTTTGGATAAAATACCTTGGCAGCAAGCCAAAGCCATCGGACAAGAACCAGTTAATCCGCCAGGTAATTGACAAGATTTCATTGCAGCATGCGAGGCCCGAATTGTTTCAGCAGGCTATTGAAAAACAATTACCAGAACTGCTTGCTTTCATCAAACAGAAAGATCTGATATACATCGATCCATCGAAGCCTCTTGAAGTACGGAAAGAACCCGATTACATGGCGGGTGTCGCCGGCGCGTCCATTTCAGCTCCCGGCCCTTATGATAAGAATGCGAAAACATACTATAACGTGGGCAGCCTTTCACGATGGAGTAAGGAAGATGCAGAAAGCTACCTCCGTGAATACAACGATTATATCCTTCAGATTTTGAATATCCACGAGGCCATTCCGGGACACTATACCCAGTTGGTTTACAGCAACCAATCACCAAGCCTGATCAAATCGGTTGCCGGAAATGGCGCAATGGTCGAGGGCTGGGCAGTCTATGCTGAACTGATGATGCTTGAAAACGGCTACGCCAACTCCGATGAAATGTGGCTTATGTATTATAAATGGAACCTGCGCAGCACCTGCAATACCATTCTTGACATCGGCGTGCATACGAAAAACCTCAGTAAAGAAGAAGGGATTAGTCTGCTCATGAATGAAGCATTCCAACAGAAA
>CALRKC020000197.1:0-5400 GCA_943367895.1 Erythrobacter sanguineus
ATTCGGCTAATCATCGGTTGCCATCTCGAATTACTAGATGGCCCACCCCTACTCGCTTATCCTACTGATATGGCAGCCTATGCCCGTTTATCGGGCTTGCTCTCGACAGGAAACCTGCGCACCGAAAAGGGACAATGCGAACTCTATAAGGCCGATGTATTCGCAGCTGCTGAAGGGATCAAATTTATTGCCATAGCACCCCTTTCATTAAATGAATCTTTCGATTTCGAGGATACATTCAAATCCCTGTTGGCGGAGTACCGCAGCAAGCTCGGAAAATCATTGTACCTGGGCATCAGCCGTTCCTACCAGGCCAATGACAACAAACGCATGTACCGGCTTTGGCAGCTTTCCGTCATGCTCGATATTCCTTTGGCGGCAACCAACGATGTGCATTACCACATTCCCGAACGCCGCCGGCTGCAGGATGTGCTAACCTGTATCCGCGAGAAATGCACAATCCCGACGGCAGGATTCAGATTGTACCAGAATGCGGAACGTTACCTGAAACCTGCTGAGGAAATGCAGCGTTTGTTTCGGCAGTATCCCGAAGCGCTCCAAACTTCACAGCAGATCGCCAACTCCTGCCGGTTCTCTCTTGACACCCTCGAATATGTGTACCCGGAAGAAATCACAGCAGGCGACCGTACGCCACAGCAAGAACTAGAGATATTGACCTGGCAGGGAGCCCATGAAAAATTCAACGGCAATATCCCCGAAGAAATAGCCGCAACCATCCATTATGAACTCGAATTCATGAAGCGTAAGAATTATGCAGCCTATTTCCTGACAGTACATGATTTCGTACGTTTCGCACGAGGCCGCGATATTTTGTGCCAGGGGCGGGGATCCGCAGCCAATTCGGTTGTTTGTTATTGCCTGGGCATCACCTCTGTGGATCCCTCCAAATTCAAGTTGCTTTTTGCACGCTTCATGTCGGATGCCCGAAACGAGCCGCCTGATATCGATGTCGATTTTGAGCACGAACGCCGGGAAGAAGTGATCCAGTATATTTATGAAAAATACGGGCGTGACCGTGCCGCTATCGTTGCGACGGTAACACAGGTACACTGGAAAGGCGCTATCCGCGATGTGGCAAAGGCCATGGGATTGTCTACCGATGCCGTAGACAAGCTTGCGGCTTCAATCTGGGAATTTCGGGAGGAACCCGATAGCGAAAAAATCACCTCCGAAGGTTTTAACCTTTCCGATCCACACCTGAGAAAAGTATTGGAACTCACACAGGAATACGTTGGTTTTCCGCGCCAGCTGGGGCAGCATACCGGCGGGTTTATCATTACACAGGATAAACTTTCCGACCTCTGCCCGATACTGAATGCCCGGATGGAGGACCGCACTAATATTGAATGGAATAAGGACGACATCGAGGCCCTTGGCTTTTTAAAAGTGGATGTCCTGGCATTAGGCATGCTTACCTGTATCCGGAAGGGATTCGATTTGGCGAAGGTTCATTACGGACTGGACCTGACTTTGGCAGAAATCAACAAAGAGGACGACCCTCTTGTTTACGATATGATTTGTGCAGCCGACACATTGGGGGTGTTCCAAATCGAAAGCCGCGCCCAGATGTCGATGCTGCCCAGGCTCCGCCCACGCAAATTCTATGATCTTGTTATAGAGGTAGCCATCGTCAGACCCGGTCCTATACAGGGTGATATGGTACATCCCTATCTGAGAAGGCGTGACGGAATCGATCCCGTAGCCTATCCATCAGAAGAACTCAGGAAGATACTGGAGAGAACGCTGGGTGTGCCGTTATTCCAGGAGCAGGCTATGGAAATTGCCATTGTTGCTGCCGGGTTTACTCCTGCCGAAGCGGACGGTTTGCGGCGCAGCATGGCAACTTTTAAAGCAAAGGGAAAGGTCAGTGACTGGCGTAAAAAGCTCATCGATGGAATGGTTAAAAAAGGCTACGAGGAGGAATTCGCAGCACGTGTTTTTAAACAGCTTGAGGGTTTCGGTTCCTACGGATTCCCTGAAAGCCATGCAGCGAGTTTTGCATTGCTGGTCTATGTATCATCCTGGATCAAATGCTACTATCCGGACGTTTTTGCAACCGCCCTGCTCAACAGCATGCCGATGGGATTTTATCAACCCGCACAAATAGTCATCGATGCACGCAATCATGGCGTTACTGTGAGGCCGGTCGATATCAACCATTCGCATTGGGACAATACCCTGGAAGAAAAGGAAGGGAAATACCACGCCATCCGCCTGGGGTTTCGTCAGGTAAAGGGCCTGTCATCACTGGATATGCAATTATTGGTGGCTGCCAGGGAAAAGCCGTTTGCATCCGTAAATGCATTGCTTGACATCGGTATATCGATGGCTACACTCGAAAAAATGGCTGATGCCGATGCCTTTCGTTCTATCGGACTTGACCGCAGGCGCGCTTTATGGGAGGTGTCCGCCTTATCAGACAGTCCCGCAGGAATGTTTGAGGGCCAGCCTTCTGAAAGTGTTAACGAGCCACAGCTGAGCTTACCGCTATTGACCGAAGCGGCACACGTGGTCGAAGATTATGCGACTACAGGCTTGTCCTTAAAAGCCCATCCGGTGAGTTTTGTGCGTCCGCAATTGAACAGCCTGAAAGTGACCCAAACAGGGCAATTGAATAAAATGAAGAACGGGGATAAGATAAGGGTTGCGGGCCTCATTACCGTACGACAAAGACCGGGCACGGCAAAAGGAGTGCTGTTTGTCACCATCGAGGACGAAAGTGGGTTTGCCAACTTAGTGGTATGGGAAAAGGTCTTTGAAAAATACAGGCGTGACATTGTGCAGGCGCGATTACTGATGGTGGAAGGAAAATTACAGATTGAAAAAGAAGTCATCCATGTCGTTGCAGCGCAATGTTATAATCTTTCGCAGTTGCTGCGCGGCATGACCACTGCCGATAATGTTGAAACTGCCATATCGACGTTATCGCGTTCAGATGAGAATCACACCGAGGAAGTGTTTTATAAAGGACGGAATTTTAAGTGATGTAAAGCCGCGTCAACAGGTAACGGAATACGCAGGCACCTTCCCGGCATCCTTTTTCGTGTAAGTCGACATCCCTGCCTTACTCCTTCCCCAGCGTATGCCCGCAATGATAACAAAATTCGGCATCATCGCGGTGGTGGTCTGCGCTGCAATTCGGACAGGCCTGGGTGTTACCCTCTTCCATGCCTTTCTTTGAGATAAACTCGGCCGTCACCAAACCCGTTGGCACGGCAATAATACCATAACCAAGGATCATGATGACCATTGACACAAACTGCCCGAATGGTGTTTGCGGAGTAATGTCACCAAAACCAACCGTAGTCAGGGTAACAATAGTCCAGTAAACAGCCACAGGTATACTCGTAAACCCGCTTTCAGGCCCCTCAATGATGTACATCACGGTACCCAGGATAACGCAGATGACGATCACACCAAACAGGAAAACAATAATCTTCATCCTGCTTTTCTTCAGGGCCTGCGTAAGCTGCTCCGACGCACCAACCAACTGCCCCATCTTCAATATCCTGAAAATACGAAGTAGCCGTACCGCACGTATCGAAATCAGGAAATGCAGACCGGGAAAAATGAGATCGATATAGGCAGGCAGCGTCGCGAGCAGGTCCAGAATGCCCATGAGGCTGAAGATGTATTTGAAGGGCCGCTTTACCGCAACGATCCTGCCGATGTATTCCAGCGTAAAGAATATGGTGATAATCCATTCCGTAATTTCAAGGATGTTGCCATAGCGCGCCTGTATTGACGTTACGCTTTCGAGCATCACCGCCGCAATACTGATCAGGATGAGGGCGATCAGGATAAGGTCAAACAACTTGCCTGCAAAAGTGTCTGCTTCATAAATAATCTCATGGAACTTCTTCCTCGCTGTTTCTTTTGTCCTGCTTTCCAAGTTTGTCATATTTTGATTATTGTAAAGCTACGAAACAACCGGGCAACGACCTTTGTTTTTTTGGCGTATTGGTTATATTTGTATGGCACCCGCCGGAAACCAGTCGTCTTACAGTAAAAAAACCAGAGATTAAAACCGTACTGAAAAGGGTGCCTGATCATCCGAAAAATGCAGAAAGTATGACAAACTACACCAATTATGCCGAAGAACAATACGAACTCGTTAAAGGCTCCAGGAAAGTGCTGCTGGATTACTGCAGTACCATCTCAGCCGTTGACTTTACTGATGGCAACACCTCTTTTGGCCGTGGCGGCAGCATGCGGAACCTATTGGTACACATCGCCAACACCTACCAGTACTGGATTGCTTACCATGTGCTGAAAAGAGATGTTACCTTTCCCAAATTCGAGGAAAAACAAAACATTTCGGAAGTAGTCGCATTGTTCGCGGAAGTTGACGGCTTCATGGATGAATTCCTGAAAGAGATGGACAACCGCAACGAAATCGAATATGAGCTGGGCGGGATAAAAGGCACCGCAAAACCATTTACCCTGTTTACACATGTCATTACACATGAATACCACCACAAAGGGCAGGTGCTGTCGATCAGCAGGCACCTCGGCTATACTCCCGCCGATACCGATGTAATGCGGTAAACAAAGTTGTTGCGTATCAGGTCCTGAATAAATAACCGAAACGGGCGCTTACCAAGCTTCGAAAACCAAAAAAACCTGGTGTCCCGTGCGAAAACCTTAGTGCCCTTTGCGGTTAAACAAATTAGGGTTTTTAGAAAGATAAATGTTATAAAAAACTATATCATAAACATTTACCTGTGAACAGACTGTGCTCTTAACGTAAAATTTACTTACATTAGGCGAAGCAATTCACCTCCCCGCAAACACAAACACAATATGAACAAAACTACCAACCGTTACCTTACCGCCCTACTGCTCCTGTCCTTCTGGGGCTATGCTCAAACCCCGGTCAACCGGAAAGTGTACGCGCAGATTCCCCAGGAGTACCAATCCCACCCGGAACTCGGAAAGCAGGGCCATGCTGCCACATTACATCAGGTCGACTACGAACTCATTCAGCAACGGACGAAATACTCCCGTACCTTCCTGAACACCAACACCACGAAAACAACCGTACAGTCGTCTGCCCCACTACATTATAAGGGCGCAGACGGACAATGGTACAGTATTGACTACAGCTTTACGGAAAAAGGCAATAAGCTTATCTACCCCGCACAGGACCCTTTCTTTGAGATGGACAGTCAAAACACTTCATTGCTGATTGCCGGTAAACCCATCAGCATCAGGAAGCAAAGTGACTTTACTTTCATTTCCAATGGAAGTGTGGTGAAGAAAATGACCGCGGCAGACAGGCCTGCGGTTGTAAAAGACAAAAACAAACTGGAGTTTCAGAATATTCTTGAAAATGTGGGCCGGTCTGTTGCGATTTACAATGGCGCAATGAAATATGAC
>CALRKC020000198.1:0-5368 GCA_943367895.1 Erythrobacter sanguineus
AAGCGTCGTATCGTCATCCGGTAACGAACGCCTTTTGAATCAGGTGGTGACCAATGACCCGACGCCTAAACAAGGTTACAAGGCATGGACCTCACTCGACACTCATGGCGGATTTCCGGCACAGCCTCTGGGCAACAACAGCAACCATTCGCCAGCAACACTGTATGATGTTAACAATGATGGTAAGAAGGAAATCTTCCTAAACCTCGAACGTTGGGGAGACGCTGCAGGTAAAATCATGGCTTTTTACGAATCCGGCCAGGAAATGTTCAATATTGACGGCAATGAGACCACCGTTTCGGGATTCATAACCACCAATATCGGTATGATCCCTAACGCTGCAGTCGGCGACCTTGATAACGACGGCGATGGCGAAGTGTTATCTATCGGTCGTAAAAACGACACCAATGAGGGCCGTTTGTATGTATACAATACTACAGATGAAAACCAGGACAGCAATCCCGATACATTCTGGCCAAACCAGTACCTCGACGTCGGATACAGGGTATGGAGAAACCCGGTATTGTATGACATAGACGGTAATGGCTTCCTCGACATTATCATCGTTGACGAAAACCAAAAGGTGTATGTCTATGACAATAACCAACAGTTAATGCCGGGATGGCCAGTACAGATTCCTGGCAGCGATGGCTGGTCTGAAGGGCAAATAGCCGTGGCAGATCTAGACCATGACGGAAAAGGAGAGATTGCTATAGGGGTTGAGAAGACTGTAGGCACTAAAGGCGGAATTTACATCTGGAACCACGACGGCACTGATTTTGGCGCTAACCCATTTGCACTGTTCACTGATGGCGAGCGTGCAGACTCCGGAATTGTATTCGCAGACATCAACAACGATCTTAATCTCGACCTGCTCATTACCACTAAAAAAGCAACTACAGGACGTATATATGCCTTCAAACAGGACGGAACACCCGTCAGCAGTATTTGGAACGGGACAGTAACGTTTTCAGTCGTGAGCGGGGACAGCCATGTGATCCCAAGGATTGCAGTGGGCGATATGAACCATGACGGAAACCTTGAAATTGCTTTTGGAAGCACCAACAACCTCTACCTTTTAAATAAAGATGGCGGCCATGTAACGGGATTCCCTAAAGCGTCTTCCGACATCGGCGACAGTTCGCCCATACTGGCGGATATCGACACAGATGACGACGCTGAAATCCTATTCAACAATGGCGGTATTTTATCTGCCTATGATTATAGTGGTTCGGAATGTATAGGCTTCCCCCTCGACGGACATGACTCGTCAGGGTTTTCAGCCTCTCCTTCGGTTGACGATCTTGATGGCGACGGAAAAAATGAAATCGTGGTTCCAACAGGCACAGGTACACTTTATGCTTACAAGACCGATGGAAATCCTGTAAATAACGAATGGGCAAGCTACCGGGCAAATACCCATAATACAGGAACCTACCGTGAAGTATGCAATGGTATACTCGACCTGTATGTAAAAGACAGTGCCGAAGATACCGGTGACGAACCAAATACCGTAACACCATACATGTGGGCCAGTAACAATATCTGGATAAGAAATAACGATGACGACGGATTAGAGCATCAGAATCCGGAATATGGCGCTCCGAACTATGCAAAAATCCGCGTGATCAACAATAGTTGTACCACTTCCACCGGCGAGGAATCATTAACGTTCTATTGGGCAAAAGCCTCAGCCTATCTTTCATGGCCAAACCCCTGGAATGGTGGCATACAGTTCCCGTCTACCGGAGCCAGTATGGGTGAAGAATCAGGAACATTAAACATTCCTGTATTAGCACCGGGAGAAGAAGTAATCCTGACATTTCCCTGGGCCGTCCCTGATCCATCACAATATGGCAATGATGGCGAGCAATGGCATTTCTGCCTATTGGCAAGGATTACTGGTGATGCAGACCCAATAGCTTACCCGGAAACCTGGGACCTGAATGCCAACGTACGCAACAACAACAACATCGCATGGAAAAATGTTACTGTGGTCGATGTTCTGCCAAACAACACCGTAGAGCCGGGTGGCGTTGTGGCGATAGGGAATTCACTCGACACGGCAGCATCTTACTACCTTGAAATGCTGGTTGATGACAACGAACCGGGCATGCCGATTTATGAGGCTGCTGAAGTTACCCTGGAGATGGACAAATGGATTCACACGGTATGGAAACGAGGTGGCGAAGAAGTATACAAACTTGAACCAACTTCAAAAGAAAACACGAAAATCATTCGTACCAACAGGGCAAAACTGCTAAACCTTCCTTTTGAACGGGATGAAATGGGTACCGTGAAATTCAATTTCCACTTTCTTACGAAAAAGGTCACTGAAAAAACGAATTTTGTTTTTCATGTACTCCAAAGAGATACCCGTACCCGCGACATCATCGGCGGTGAGACCTTTTACATCAACAAGACAGACAGGTCGCCATTTAAGGCTGATGCCGGTGAAGACAGGGAAGTGGATTGGAACCAACCCCTTACGATAAATGCAGAAGACATCAATGAACCGGCTCTATACAATTGGTACGACAGTACCGGCAAACTGATTTATGAAGGTAAAGAGCTGCAGATCGCGAAGGCGGTAGCGGAAAGGTATAAGCTGGAGGTAATTTCAACCATCGATGGCTATAAGGATTACACCGAAGTCGAGGTAAAACTGAAACCGAACAGGCTCGAGAGCATTTCACCAAACCCTGCAAGCAGCAACATCGATGTGCTTTATAAACTCAACGAGGCAAGCTCAGCATACCTGATGATTGTAAGTTATTACATCACCGGCGGCGTATCCAACAACTATGTACTGGACCTCACTTCATCTCAAACCAACATCAACATCAGCAATTACCCTAATGGCTTTTATAAAGTGGTGCTGGTGGTCAATGGACAGGTGGTCGATGCCAAGCTTTTGTTCAAGGAATAAGCAACAGACTAGTTTCATTTAATACTAAAACCAGCTTTCGGGCTGGTTTTTTTTTGTTAATGATTGGAAGACAATCAAGAAAATTGTCGCTGCTATACTAAGCATAAGCCATGCATGGCATACTAGATTACAAAAACAGCCGTTATTATGATTTAAAACACTGTTTTACAGACAATAAAACTAAAACCAATAACATGAAACATACCTTATTTATGCTCACTATTTTTCTAAGTTTATTGGGCTGTACACCCGATGATGATGATAATTTTTTAGTGCAGGGACGTGTGCAAAGAAGCATAAATGGGGAAGGCGTTTCGGGACAAAGAGTACTCCTGACTATTAACCAGTCCCGTGGAGATCAATATTACAGTTACTCTGTGCAAATTGACAGCACCTGGGTTACTACGGATGCCGATGGAAACTTTTCAGCAAAAATGAAGCACGCGTCCAATATCAGCGTCAATGCCTATACGCCGGAAAATAGCAATTATTCATCAACCCAATTGAGTTTTTCGCCTGATGACCCCATTATTTTGAATGTCGCCAAATTTATCAAGTTCAGGATTTACGTAAGAAATACCAGTCCGGTTGACGATGGGGACCGCATCAGCGTCGATTTTTTCTCCGATAATGTGCAAAGTTTTCGCACAGGCATTGAAAATCTTGCGGACGCTAACTATTCCTGGACAGAAACTTCCGGCGCAAATAGTTATACCATCGAACATGCAAGCTGGTTTGGCACCAACGTAAATTCCATTGTCTATTTTAACGTCCCCGAAACGGCTACGACACACAAAGTCATCTGGTATATGCGAAAAAATGGCATCGACACCAGTGGCTTCACCCCGGAAATTCCGTTCCAGCCGGAGGCAGTAAATGATTACACTTTCGAATACTAACCCCATTAGTGCAAAACGAATTCTCGGCAGGAAAGCGGAAACACTATTCCTTAAGCGACAGATACTAAAAGCCGGATTTATTTCCGGCTATTTTTTTGTATCTTCGGCTAATCTAAAATCAATGGTATGAAAACAAAACTACTTTTATTATTTTCTCTTTTTGCCGCGGGAGCGTCTGCACAGAGCGTCACAAGTTACTACGGTGATAACAATATGGAATACTCTTTATTCTCGGCTGCGACGCCTTTGGACCATGCGCCCTCGGGAGCCGACCAAACCTGGAGCTTCAGCGGACTGACCTTAACCGGCAGCGTAACCGATGTTGTTGGTCCGCCAACAGGTCCTGAAACAGTCACTTATCCGGGGACTACCGGCACATCCACTACTTCCGGGATGGAAAACGCCAGCCCGACGACGAGTAAGATTTTTTCAAAAGATGTGGCCGGAGCGATTTCTGTAACTGGTATTGCCAGTGATGGATTGGTTCTGAATTATTCTACTGATAACGCCCTGGTGGGTACTTACCCGCTTGCGTATGGCTACCTCAACAGTGATAGCGTTGCAGGTACATTTTCCTACACCACTTACAGTGGTACTTTTTCAGGCAATGTCACCACTGAAGTTGATGCATATGGCACACTGTCCCTCGATCCGGGACCTGACAATACAGCGGTAGTCCGGGTAAAGACCACCCAGACGATTGATTTATTCTATGCTCCCTTCGGTGATGTTGGTGATGTAACCATTACAAGTTACAGCTACTACACCAGCGGCTCCAACTCTCCTTTGCTAAGGACAGTTACTACGACGATGGTTGTCAATTTGTTGTCAATCAACCAGACGAGAACGAGGATTGAGATCATGAGTTCGGCATTGGGTGTTGATGCCATCAGCAAAACACTGGTGCAGGTATCACCCAATCCCGTGAATGATGTATTGAATGTCATTTCTGAAGGCAATGAAACAGTACGCGCAATTCGCCTGGTCGATGTAAATGGCAGGATTGTGGCGGAATCAGCAGCGGCAACGATAAATGTTTCGCAACTCCAGAAAGGCATGTATCTGGCAATGATTACTACTGATTCAGGTACTTCGACGAAGAAGATCGTGAAGAATTAGTCTCAGCAGGCAGTTAAGGCCCACGTAAAATAAAAATCCGGATCCCGATGAATGTTCATCTGAATCCGGATTTTTTTTAATTTCAAATTAAGAATCAGGAATTACGGTGCATGCGGCCGTAATTCATAATTTATCACGCCTTAAATTTCAAAGGCAAATGCACCACCTTCTTCGTTTCAAAGAATTCCCCATCGAAGAAATCAGCGATATTGTATTCCGTAGCTTTTGGGAAATCCTTAAGCTCTTCGCTGAGGTCACCGCCCTTTAGGTATAAAATACCGTTCCTCAATTCGTGTTTTTGTTGTTTTTTGACCTTATCCTTGACCCAGGATACAAAATCGGGCATGTTTGTTACGGCACGGCTCACGATAAAATCGAAGTCGCCCTTGACAAGTTCGGCGCGCATTTGTTCTGCCTTAAC